>JAEZWE010000122.1 GCA_023420435.1 Bacteroidota bacterium | reverse complement strand
GCTAAAGGAGCTGCTGATGCTGCTGCTGGTGCTGCTAAAGATGCTAAAGACGCTGTAAAAGCTGCTAACTAATCTTTAGAAGAAAAGTAAAACTAACCGTTTCTCCCAGAGAAACGGTTTTTTTATTTTATTTTTTGACGCAAAGTTTCGTAACAAGTTATCGCAACTGCGTTACTTAAATTCAGCGAATCAATAGTTCCGGACATTGGAATAAGAATGTTTTCCGAATGGTCAAGCCAAAAATCTGAAATTCCTGAATGTTCTGTTCCAAAAATAATCGCTGATTTTTCCCTAAAATTTTTAGTTGAAAGTTCTACAGAACTTTCATTCATAAATGTAGAATAGATTTTGAAATTGTTTTTTTTCAAAAAACTTAAAGTTTCTTTGTTCAAAGTTGAAAAAACATTCATCCCAAAAAAACAACCTACACTGGATCTGATAACATTCGGATTATAAAAATCGGTTTTTCCTTCGGTAACGATTAAAGCATCAATTCCAAACGCTTCGCAGCTTCTTAAAATAGCACCAAGATTTCCAGGTTTTTCCACGCCTTCAACAATAATAATCGTTGAATTTTCTTTAGGTTGAAATTCAGTAAGATTAAATTCTTTCTCCTGGTAAATTCCAATAATTCCTTCTGAAGTTCCTCTGTAAGTCAGTTTTTCATAGATTTTTTCGGAAACGAAATTTATTTTTGAATCAGGAATTTCATCCTCAAAAATAGATTCGCAAATAAAAAACTCCACCGGTTCAAAACCAAATTGAATTGCTCTATGATTTTCCTGTTTTCCTTCCACTGTAAAAACTGCAGATTTTTTCCGAAAACGGTTGTCGGAAATAAGTCGGGAAACATATTTTATTTTATCGTTTTGTAGGCTTTCAATCATTACTTTCCTCAATTTTATTGGATGTTTCGGAGCTATCAATCAAAGTTTGTGAAAGTTCTTTTTTGTTTTTGATTCCCAAATTTTTCAATTTTTGAGTTTGTAAAACTAAATTGTCATTTCCAGTGGAAAGCTGTTTGTAAGCGTCATCGTAAACATTTTTGGCTTGATCCAGATTCTTTCCTACTTTTTCTAAATTATCTACAAAACCTACAAATTTATCGTACAATTTTGCGCCGCGCTCTGCAATTTCCATCGAATTTCGGTTTTGATATTCCCGCTTCCACAAATCGGCGATAAGTTTCAGAGAAGTGATTAAATTACTTGGATTTAACAACAAAATTCGGCGATCATAAGCGTAATTCCAAAGGTTCTGTTCTGCTTGCATCGCTGCGATATAAGCCGGTTCGCTCGGAATGAACATCATCACAAAATCCAAAGATTTTCCATAATCGTCGTAGGCTTTTTGCGATAATTGTTGAATGTGGTTTTTAACAGAATTCAAATGTTGGTTCAGTTTCATTGCATAAACATCTGCATCGCTTTCGTCCACCAATTCTGTAAAAGCCGTCAAAGAAACTTTCGAATCGATGATGACATTTCTTTCGTCGGGATATTTGATGACGGCATCAGGACGCATTTTTTTTCCCGAAAATTCAGAGAAAATGGCTTTGTTGTTTTCGTCGGTCAATTGATGTTCGAGGAAATATTCGCGACCTTTCACAAGTCCGGATTTTTCCAAAATGCTTTCCAAAATCATTTCCCCCCAATTTCCTTGCGTTTTGCTTTCGCCTTTTAAAGCTTTGGTCAGTTTTTTTGCGTCTTCGGAAATTTGTTGATTCAATTCGGCGAGTTCTTTTACTTTTTCAGCTAAGGAAAACCGTTCTTTATTTTCCTTTTCGTAGGCTTCATTGACGCGGTTTTTGAGTTCGGAAATTTTTTCCTGAAAAGGTTCAAGAATCGTTTTTAAATTATTTTGATTCAAAGTCGTGAACTTTTCCGTTTTTTCCTCCAAAATTTTGTTCGCCAAGTTTTGGAATTCACTTTTCGCTAATTCCTGCATTTTAGTGATTTCCTCTTTTTGAGAATTGAGCAATTGCTTTAAGTTTTCATTTTGGGCAGAAAGTTCAGATTTAAGAGCGATTAAATTATTTTTCTCGTTTTGAAGCTCTTTAATTTCTGAATTTTGTTGGGAATTCATTTCAACTTGCTTTTCGATTTGTTGGTTTTGTAAATGGTTTTCTGCCGAAATTTTTGCCAATTCGTTTTTTAATTGGTTAAGAAGTTCGGTTTGCGCGGAATTGGTCTGTTTTTCCTCCGAAATATGTTGAGAAAGTTCTTGAATTCTGCTTTCAGCATTCGTAAAATCGGTTTCTTTTTTAATGAAATTTTGGTTGAGATCATCGTAACTTTTCCTCGAAACTGAAGAGGATTTCAAGATAAAATAAACCAAAACACCGCCTAAAATGAATGCAAGAATTGCGTAAAGAATTTCCATTTAGCAAAAATAAGAAAAGAAAAAATCTAAAAGAACACTTTCTTTAATTAACATTTCTTTAAGACCAATTAACATCCTAAGTTTGTATATTTCAGCAAGTTAAAAATAAAAATTATGCACAATGTAACGTTAGAACAAGCGAGAAAAATCATCGACGCTTGTCTTCAAAAATCAGAAGAACTCAATGTAAAGATGAACATCGCTGTTGTAGATTCGGGAACAAACTTTGTCGCATTTAATAAAATGGATGGCGCTTGGTTGGGTTCTATAGACATTGCTCAAAAGAAAGCGAAGACGGCAAGATTTTTCAACATGAATTCAGGAGAAATCGGAAAACTTTCTCAACCAGGAGGTTCCTTATATAATATAGAGCACTCCAATGGCGGGTTGATTACGTTTCCGGGAGGGGTACTCTTAAAAAATGCAGAAGGAGAAATTATCGGCGCCGTTGGCGTTAGCGGAAGCACGGTGGAAAATGACCACACCGTGGCGGAGGCAGGTGCCAACGCAATTTAAATCAAAAAAAATATTTTACTAGAAAATTCCAGATTACTCTGGAATTTTTTTATGGATTTTCTTTGGCGACTTGGTCGTGATATTTCAAATACAACGGAAGTGCAGCGGAACCGTACCAAGGAAGAATTTCGTAATCGAAAACACCGGCTTTTACCGTTGGATCTTGCTCGATGAGATTTTTGGCTTCTTCGTCGGTTTTTACATCCAAAATGAAAATCCCTCGATATTTGAGATGGTTGTCGCTGAAAGGACCTGCAACAACCAGTTTTCCTTCCTTGCTCATTTTCTCCATATTAGCAAAATGGCCTTTGAAAAGTTCGGCTCTTTTGGTCTTATCGATAATTTCTTTGTCTTTTGCTCCGGTTTTCAGGATGATAATTTTGTAGGATTTCATTCCGTAATTGTCGGCTCCCAAAGAATCGGCAAGTTTTTGGTTGAATTTTTTATTTTCCGATTTTTTTTCCTGTGCGCTGCATAAAAACAGTCCATTCATTAAACACAAAAGCGTAATTAAGATTTTCATTTTATTGTCGTTGAGATTAATTATTAATTCTCAAAAATTCTTTAGCAAGTTCGATCATTTTTGGGTCGCCGGTGTATTTTCCGTGTTCGTCGGAAAGTTTTACGGTTGGAATCCAATCTCCGTTGTTGGCTTGTACGCCGATGAGTTTCATCACGATGTTCATTGGTTTTAAACCAACATCGTTTGTTAAATTCGTTCCGATACCGAAGGAAATCCCGATTCTTTCTTTGCAGGCATTGGTTATCTCTTCTACTTTTTCAAGATTCAAACCGTCAGAAAAAATAATGTATTTAAATAAAGGATTGATACCGTTTTTCTCGTAATGAGCAATGGTTTTATCGGCAAATTCCAAAGGATCTCCGCTGTCATGCCGAACTCCATCAAAAAGTTTACTGAATTTTTTATCGAACTGCTGGAAAAAAACATCTGTGGTATAGGTGTCGGAAAGTGCCACTCCCAAATCGCCGCGATACACATCTACCCAATGTTCGAGCGCAATTTTGTTTGCCATTTTGAAACCGTATTCTGCTGCATGAAACATAAACCATTCGTGAGCGTGCGTTCCAATGGGTTTTATATCATATTTCATCGCAAAATGTACATTGGAACTTCCGATAAATTTTGATTTTTTGTTTTTCATTAAAGCTTCCACCACCAAATCCTGAACTTTGTAGGAATGTCTTCGTCTGGTTCCGAATTCTGCAAAAGAAACGTTCAAATTATCTAATTTTTTGGCTTTTTGAAGGGTGTTTTCCATAATGACTTCGTTGGAATCTCTTTCTAAATGATTCATTTCGTAGTGCAATTCCGAGATTAATGCCAATAGAGGAACTTCCCACAAAATGGTTCTGTACCAAAGTCCTTCCACAGAAACTTCTAAATTATTTTCGTCTTGCTTTATTTGAACTTCAGAAGGATCGTATTGATATCCTTCCAGAAAGTCCAAATAGGGAAGCGCAAGATACGGACAGGTTTTTTGTAAATATTTTTTTTCTTTTTTAGTAAGTTTCAATTCAGCCATTGCATTAACAGCTTTGCTAAGTTCTTCACCAAAACCTTCTGGGAAGTGATGTTTGCCACGATTGATGAACTGGTATTTCACAATTTCGTCGGGAAAAAGTTTCACCACGGCATTTTGCATGGTAAATTTATAGAAATCGTTGTCGAGTATGGAATTTAAGTGTACTAAAGACATTTTTGTGAATAATTAAACTAATTTTTGCATTCACTAAATTATTTATATTTTCTGAATATAAGGGTTGTTTTAATAAGAAATGTGTTGGTTTTTTTTATTTTTACGCGATGAAAAAAGCACTTATTATTGTCTTCTCTGTTTTTTTTGCCATTGTTTTGGTTTATGGAATAAATAATTACTTTCAAACGGAAGGTTTTTTTTCTTATATCTTAGATGATGCCTATATTCATTTGGCTATTGCGAAGAATTTTGCATTGTACGGAAATTGGGGGATTACAAAGTATGTTTTTTCATCGACCTCTTCTTCACCGTTGTTTACTTTGATTTTAAGTGCTTTGATTTCCGTTTTTGGTGATTATCATTTAATTCCGTTTTGGTTTAATCTTTTACTTTTCGTTTTTATAATTGTTTTTTTAGGAAAACACTTTTCGAGATATTTTTCATCACAGAAATTAGTTGTTTTTTCAATCTTATTTGCGCTTTTTTCATCGGTTTTGTATGTCCAGATTTTTTCAGGAATGGAGCATATTCTGCAAGTTTTAGTGTTGGTAGTCAATATTTTTTATTTCCAAAAATGGATTGATTCTAATTATCATGATGAGGACAGTAGATTTTGGTTCTTTTTCACTATAACTATTATGGGGCTGATTCGTTTTGAGAGCATGTTTTATTTGGCTGCAGTTATTTTTGTTTTTTTATTGTTGAAAAAGTTTAAAAAATCAGCAGCTGTTTTATTAGTTGGATTTTTACCCATTGTTGCTTTTTGTTTTTACAATTATCAAAATACAGGTTATTTATTTCCTTTTTCTGTGGTTGTAAAAGGATCACAATTTAGTTTTCAAGATGATTTTTCTGAACAACTGTATCGATTTGTTTTTAATAATTTTTTGTTGAACAGGGCATTTTATAAAATTGGGTTTTTCCCATTAGTTATTTTTCTTGCATTTTTTATCAAAGATTTCAAGTTAAAAGGAATTCGTTATGCTTTAGAAAATAATTTAGCTGCATTGGTAATTTCTATAACGATGGTGCTTCATACTTTTTTTGCTGATTTGAAGGGGTTTTTCAGATATGAATCTTATTTAATGGTTGGTTTTGCGATGACCCTTTTACCAAGATTGGTTGATTATATTAAAGATAATTTTTTTCAAAAATTGAAAAAGCTTGATGTTGTTTGTTGGTCTTCAATATTCATTATTTTGATAACCATATATAAAATTGGATTTTCGCATATAATGCTGTGGTACGGTGGTAAAAATATTTATGAACAGCAAATACAGTCTGCCAAATTTTTAGAAAAATATTACCCTAATTCCAAAATTGTAGCTAACGACGTTGGGGCAATTTGCTATTTTACAGAAATTCAGCTTTTTGATATTGTTGGTTTGGGATCGCAAGTTACCGTTCCTTATAATGAAAATAACCGTCCAAGAGATCTGGAATTTGGAGATTTTGTGAAAAATTACACGGCAAAAAATAATTATGAAGTAGCTATAATTTATGATAATTGGTTAAAGCCATATATACC
>JAEZWE010000074.1 GCA_023420435.1 Bacteroidota bacterium | reverse complement strand
ACCATTATGATTAATTTTATTTCAAATTTATGGCTAATTTTTAGAATTTAAAAGTAATTTCAGGAATTTACAAAAAAAAAAAGAAGAGCGGAAAAATCCGCTCCTCATCACATTAAAAAATCAAAATTATGAACTATTAACTAGCTTGTAGGCCGTCTATTTTTTTGTGCATTTGGTGTTTTCTCATTCCATCAAAATTGCCTTTTTTATTCTTGAAATTCTCTTTTCTTTGCTGCATTTTCGCTTTTTTGTTGGCTTCCCATTTTGCGTACTGTTCAGCGGAAAGAATTTGCTTCATTTGGTTGTTCATCGCTTCTCTTTTCTGCTTCATCATTTGCATTTTTTGCTTTCTAACTTCTATATTTCTTTCGTTTTCAGCTTTTCTTTCAGCGATATTTCTGTCCTGCATTGCTTTAATTTGCGCTACCTGACTTTTGTTTAAATTCAACTCTTTTTCCATATCAGCTAAATGCTGCACTCTTTTCTGTTCGTGCATTTTCTGCATTTCAACTTTTTTAGCTTTCCACTCTGCCTTCTGTTGTTCTGTTGGTTGAGTTTTCTGTGCCATTGCTAAAGTTCCAAAACCTAATAAAGCAACTCCAAATACTAATTTTTTCATAATATAAATGTTGTAATTTTTGTTTCTATTTTTTTGATATTTAAATTGGATTTTAGTTAAATAGAAGGTATTATAAATTTTGTTAAAATTCAAAAAAATATTGCTAAAACAATGATTAACACTGATATTTTAAGACTTAAAAATTTTTGTAATTTTTAAAAAGTTGCGCAATAATTTGTTCTGTTTCATCCGGGAAATCGACAGAAATAACCTTATCATTTTCTACCCATTGATGAAGTTTTTGTGAAAATTCGTTTTCGTTCCAAATTACAGGAATTCCCATTTTTTCCATACCCAAAGCATTACACTGCTGCTCATATTGATGATTCATAGGAACACTTAGTACTTTTTTTCCCAGAAGTAAGGCTTCTGCAGGACCTTCAAAACCTCCACCGGTTAAAAGTCCAGCACAATTTTTTACTGATTTTTGAAAAAGAAGATTATCCACCGGAAAAACCTCAACGTTTTCTTCTGTGTAGCTTTTGTGAGAGTGTTTTGAGAAAATTTGCCATGAAGAATTTTTAATATTTGTCACATGATTAATGATAAATTCATCGCTGTACGCTGGAAGATAAACAGTATAATGTCCGTGATTTTCAGGTTTTAAATTTCTAATTTCACTTCTAATGACAGGTGTGTAAATAAAATCATCATATTTTTCGAAATGAAACGCGATATGTTTCGTTGCAGGAGCATAATGATTCATAATTACTTTTCCCCAATGAAAACCTTTCAGTTGCGGTGTTTTGGGCGACAAATAAGCAGATTGATGACTTAACGCTACCGATTTTTTTCTTTTCAATTTGCAAGCCCAAGCTGTAACAGGTTCGAAATCATTAATCACCAAATCGTAATCGTGAACCGGAAGATTTTTACAGTCAGAAAGAAATTGCAGAGAATGAAATCTTCGCCAAGTTTCCTTAAAATCTACACTTCCATTTTTTCCAAAAACAAAACCCAATCCGTTAAAACGGAATTTCACTTCTTCATCCAAACCTATATCTGCTTGTGTTCCACTAATCAACAAATCGAGATTTCCATATTTCTTGAGATGAGGAATAATTTCCCGGGCTCTGCTAACGTGTCCATTTCCGGTTCCTTGTATAGCGTATAAAATTTTCATTTTTCAAAATTAATTCTTGATTTTAAATTGCTAAGTTAACTTTCATTGATTTAATAATTATTTAAAATAAAAAAGAAGCAAAATTTTGCTTCTTTTTTTTAATGATTGATTGAATTATTTATGCTTACTTTTTCCACTATTTCCTTTTTTATAGGCTTTGGAAGATTTGTTGGCTTTATAAACTTTAGATTTTTTGCTGAGATGTTTATACCTCATATCATTATTCTTGTTTCTATTATAAACAGCTACAGGATTTTGACCTTTATAATATTTATTTTTGAATTTAGTATATTTTTCCGCACCAAAAATTCTTTGCATTGATGAATATCTGTCTGTTCTCCATCTTTCAGGATTGTTGCCATAAACTCTATTCCAAGAATCATAATCAGAATATTGATTATTCAAAGCAAACAATTGTTGTTTCTGTGATGAACTCAATAACAAATTTGCAGCTACAGATTGCCAATCTAAGCTTGTAATGCTATTTCTATAATCGTTATAATAATCACTTTGAGAATATCCAAATGTAAATGCACTTAAAAGTAATGCTGTAAAAATTATCTTTTTCATTTTTTTAATTTTTAATATTAACTCTAAACTTTCCATTTTAATGCCATAATATTTTAAAATTGAATAATTTATGAAAATATTAACGAAAAAAAAGCGCAGTTCTAACTGCACTTAATCTCATAATTAAAAAATTTTATTTACTTCTAAAATTTGTAGAACCTGATCTAGAACCAGAAGATCTTTCTGAAGAATTTCTTGAAGAATTATTACTTATTCTCTCCGTAGAATTGTTCGTTCTACCGGTTCTAACACTTTCAGAATTACTTCTCGTAGAAGATCCTGATCTGAAACCACTGTTATCTCTTGGTGCTTGATTTTGACTTTGAACCGCTCTAATTCCTGTAGAAGTTCCATTTCTAAAACCGCCACTATTATTTCTTGTATTTTGAGAATCAGTTGATTTTATCGTTGAATTTCCACTTCTAAAACCACCGCTATTATTCTGAGTTCTTATACCATTAGTTTGGTTTTGTGTACGAGCTGTTGTTGCTCTTGAACTACTGCTGATTCTACCATTATCATTTTTAAAACCTCCGGGATTGTGGGAATTTCTTGGCTGATTCCAACCATAATTCTTTCCTACATTTTTGTGATAATCATAACGGTTCATTTTAAAGATGTTAATGTTTACCGAAGCATAACGAGGTGCAATATGGTATCTTGGACGATAAAAGTTGTTACATCTGTTAGTATAATAAACAACCGGACTATAACCATCGTAATAATTATTTTGAAAAACAATAAAAACACGAGGTCCTAAAATTCTTTCCAAAGCGTAAAAACGGTCATAATACCAACGATTAGGATTCATTCGATAATAAGAACTCCATACATTGTAAGAATCAAACTGGCGGTTCAAATCCATGATCATATTTACTTGCCAATTGGTTAATCGGTATTGCATAAAAAACCTCTGCCAATTAATCATGCTGATACTTCTTCGATAATCGTTGTAATAGCTTTGATAATAATCGTCTCCGTAATAATCATTTGGATATTCGTAATAGTAATCATCCGGGAAATAATATTCATCATCTTCATTACCATAATATCCATTATTACTGTATCCGTCATTTCCCCATCCATTATTTGGATAATACTGAGCTGAAAACATCGCTGCAAAAACTAATGTTAGCCCAAAAAATATTTTTTTCATTTTCATTAAAGATTTGTTTTAATAATTTATTCAAAAAAGTTTCATTTCAACGAAACTCAATCATTGGATAGCAATAAAAAAAAGAAGTTAAATCCGAAAACTTAACTTCTTTTAAAATTTTATTATTTATTTGATAATCAAATTATTATTTTCTGGAAGAATCTTCAACCCAATACGCAATTTTGCTGTTGAAATCTTCAGATTCATTTAATTCTTCTAGATTAACATGCATTCTGTATCTCCAATAATGCGGGAAAATAGCTGGAACATTGATTCTTTCGTTATCCATATTTCCGTTTCTCAAGCTATGATCCGTAGCCAAAAATTCCTGAATTAGGAAAATCGCCAACATCGCATCATTATACAAATGTTGTTTCATAATCATTTCTGCTATTTCTGGAACCAATTCTCCTGGAGCTGTTCCAAATTGATGTAATTGTTCGCGGAAATATTTCACCGTCATATTGCGGTCTTCTTGCCACCATTGACGAAGGGTAGAACTGTCGTGAGAAGAAGCCGTAACAACATTCAGATAAGAAGCATTTTTAGGATTGTAAAAAGCGATATTTTCTGAAGGCATTCTTTGAACTTTCAATGCCGTAATCGCTAATTTGTCCATTACTTCAGGAACACAATCCGGAACCAATCCCAAATCTTCACCACAAATTAACATATCTGTAGAATTCAAAATTACAGGAAGTTTTTCCATCGCACTTTGATACCACAAACCATCTTGTCGTTTGAAAAAATAATCAACATATAGTTCATAAATCGCTTCTTTCTCCCAATCTGCCAAATATTTGTAAGAATCTGTTTTATTGATGTTGAATCTTGGATGATAAACATTTCCCTCTTTTGTTTCTTCCACAAGAAAAAGAACATTTGCACAAAGGGAAATTAGTTTTTCTTCAGCCCAATCATGAGGATTTTCTGTAAAAAAATCTTTCAATTTTCTTTGCGTATCGAATTCTTCTTTGAATGAATAATTTCCATTAAAATGGTTATCCATAAACTGATTCTGAATCATTTCTTTAGCATCACCAAAATAATCCCAAAGGATTTGATCATTAATATAAGGTTTGCAATAACGGTCAAAGTCGAAAGGAATATTTCTTGCCTGAAATTCTTCATTTTTTACAGCAACTGCAGGATAGAAATAACCTAAAATTCCTTGTGTTGCCGAAATTGGCATTCTCCAAATTCTGAAAAATCCTAAAATATGGTCAATTCTCATCGCATCAAAATACTGCTCCAAAGCTTTGAAACGGTTTTTCCACCAATTGTAACCATCAGCTTTCATTGCCTCCCAATTATACGTTGGAAATTCCCAGTTTTGACCTAAATCTGTAAATTGATCTGGTGGTGCTCCAGCCTGAAAATCCATACCGAAAAGTTCAGGTTCTGTCCATGCTTCCACCGAAAATCTGTAAATTCCGATAGGTAAATCTCCTTTTATCGAAATTCCTAAAGTGTGCGTGTAATCCACAGCATCCATTAACTGCAAATGAAGCTGATACTGAACCCAAGAATGCAGCATAATTTCAGCATAATCTTTACTTTTTGCTGTAAACATTGGTGCTACTTTTCCTGCAATATATTTTTTGTGCGTTTTCCAGTTGTTGAAATTCGGGGTTTTGTATTTATCTCTTAGAACACAAAAAGCAGCATAAGGTAGAAGCCAGCTTTCATTGTCTTTGATAAATTTTTTGAAATTTTTATCCTTCAGAATTTTCTCCTGATTTTCCTCAAATACGCTACGAACAAATTTCCATTTTCCGGAAATCATTTGTTCATAATCAATCAATTCTAATTTATTGAGTTCTTCTTTTTGAGTTTTGTATTCTTTCAGTAAATCTTTGGAAAGTTTGAATTCCAAATTTTCGATGGAAAGATATTGCGGATGCAGGGCGTAAACTGAAATCGCAGCATAAGGATAAGAATCGGTCCAAGTGTAATTTGCTGTGGTATCGTTTATGGGTAAAATCTGCAACATTCCCAGATTGGTTTTTTTTGCCCAATCTGCAAGCATTTTCAAATCTGAAAATTCACCAACACCAAATCCATTTCCTGTTCTTAAAGCAAAAACAGGAACTGCAACTCCAGCTGCATGATACAATTCAAAAGATTTGTATCTAAAAAAATGATCTGCTTTTATTTGAAGAATTTCGCTGTCATTATTTGGAAGCGCCCATCTGTTTTCACCATGTTCCACATCGAAAACATTTCCGGAAACTGTATCCATAATTCCGTATTTGTACTGAATATGATAGTTTTCAGAAATTTCTACAGCGGTTTCCCAAATTCCTTGTGAAGTTTGAGACATCGGAACGGTTTTCAGATATTCCCAATTTCCAAGCGATTCTGTATTTCCAAGCAAAACCATTTTCCAATCCGGATGATACAAAGGTGCTTCAATTCGGAAAAGATGAGTATGCCTTTTCAGGACGGTAAGTTTTTCTGCTTTAAAATTGCTGATTTTATTTTTAAAAACTTTGTTGTTCAAATAATTTTCAGGAAAATTTTTAGAATTCCAGACATCAAAAATTTTAAATTCTTTGATGTTATGCGGAAAATGGAGTTGATGCTGTGCAAGTTCTTCATCTAAAATGTTTCCAAAGTCATCAACTAATTGATATTTATAGGTAATTGATTTCGAGTAAAAATCGATATCTGCAGTCCAGTTTCCATTATCGGTGTACTGCATTGGATGAATTTGGTCTTCATGACCTTCTTCAGAAACCACAATTTGCATTTTTTCGCCCATTTTGGTTCCGTAATTCAAGTTAAAAATCAGTCTCATTAATGTTTATTTTTTCGGTTGCAATTTAGGGATATTTCAAAAAAATAACGAATAATTTTTAAAATAAAATTAATAGCTTTTTAATTCATTTTCAATAATTTACAAACACCAATAATAAACATGACAATATTCCATAAAAAAACCTTCTCATTTGATTGAGAAGGCTTTTAAAAACCAATTTAAGCATCATAGCTTAGTTCGTTACCAATATTTTTGATGTAGAAATTACTTTCCCTTTATTATCTGCAACATTTACAATATAAACACCTTGGTTAAATCCTTGTAAATCTATACGTTGTACTCCAGATTCCTGTGAAAGTTGTTTTTTTGAGACCAAAGCTCCAGATGCATCAAAGAAACTAACCGTTAGTTTCGATTTCTCCATTATTGAAGGAATGCTAATATTTACAAATTTTTGATCAACTTTGGTCGGGAAAATTGAAAGATCCGAAACTGCTGCAATATTTGCAGCTCTATTGTCATTCACAAAATATCTGCTTGCTAAATCGTAAACCGGGAAATTCAAATTATTATTTAAAGGTTTGGCTTCTAAGTTTTCTAAATTTACCTCAAAAAAACCTTGTGCTTTTGCGCTGGCAACCGTAATTTTTCCATTAGCATTTACTGCGGCTCCATTTAAAGAAAAATTCTCCGGAAGTCCTTTAATTTTACCTACAAATACGGCACTTAAACTTTCAGAATTAATTTTGAAAATATTTCCTGAAGCTGCAAAAACATAAAAATTATTGTCAGAATCAGCTACCATATCGCCACCAAATCCGGTATTCATTTGGGTTAAAGAAACCTCTGAAGATCCAGAAACATCTTGCACAGTTCCTAAATCTTTTACTTCATATTTTCCGTTTTTATTGGTAATTTTCAAAAATTGTGAACCCGAGTTGGTTAATGCATAAATACTTCCATCAAAACCTGTCGTCATTCTGGTAAACTGAGAACCTAAATTACAGGCCGTGGTTTTAATTCCGGGAGTTTCCAGCAAAGTAACTTTTTTAGATTTTGAATTCAAAACATAAATATTGCTTGAAAACAAAGGCATATAAATTAAATTTTCACCATCGTAGGCTAATGTAGCCATTGAAGTTGCTGTAGCACCATGCGTAAGATTTTTAACATCTGAAATTCTAGAATTTTGAACTTGAGAAAATACTTCCGGACTTGAGGTGTCGTTAAGAAAAACATCTCCTGAAATTCCGTTTTTAACATCTAAAGATCGGAAATCGTTAAAAATAATATTAGGTCCTGATTTTCCTGTTAGTGCATATAAATCCTGCTGTGCGTTAAGAGAAACTGCTGATCCCAGCAAAGCTAAAGAGAGTATAAGTTTTTTCATAATAAAATATTTTAATTTTTGGATGTACTAAATTAATTAAAAATCAGTGAAATAAACCATATCAGAATTAAAAAAAATAAAATTGAAAATAAATTTTACTTTTCTCGAAATCTTATAAAAACTATATTTGAGAAATTTTAAAAATGTTTTACGCAGGTACAAGAAAAACCGAACTTTTGACCACCTACATCAGAGATATAAAATGTAACGGTTGTCATGAAAACACAGAACATTTTCTACAAATTTATTGTGATGCGTTTGTTTTTGGAGTTTTTTATCCTTTAAAATGGTGGGCATGGAATAAAGAAGGTTCCTTAAAATGCAAAAATTGCGGAAGAGTTTCTACGGTGGATGAAAACAACCTAAATCTTCCTCCTAAAATTTTAAATTATTACCAACAAACAAAGATTCCATTTCGCTACAAACTTCCTACTTTAACCGTTTTTCCTGGAATGTTATTGATTGCTTATTTCTTTATTTTCAATATTTTTTCTTCTATTTTCAGTGCCTTACAACCTGCAGAAAAAAAACTTCCGGGAAAATGGGAGGATGAATTTCAGGTTTACACCGTTTATTTTTACGACAATAAAAAAATGACCGTCGTCAATTACGACAGTATTGCATTTGGAAATTATCAAATTGATGAGAATTTTGTGCATTTTAAAATTTTTGGGAAAGAAAACAGAATCCCCAAAAAACAAATATCTGTACTCCCAATAATGGACATGCTTGATGACAATTACCTATTGCAAAAACAAAGAAATTCTGAAAAAATAGATGATATTTATCTCGAAGAAAAAAATGTTTGGCGAAAAAAACCTGCAAAATCACAAACTGACGAAGAGCTAAGAAAACGGGTTTTAGATTATTTACACTACGAAAGAGAAAAATTTAAAATTGCCGATGAAGAAAATCTTCCTTTTGTTTTAAATGATGTAAATGCACCTGTTGTTTTTGCTTCAAACGGATACCAAGTAATCAACCGAAGTACTGAAAAATGGCGGTCTCTTTTTTATAATGATATTGATTGGGAAAGAGCCAATGAAATCCTATATGAAGAATTTCCCAAAGAATTTAAAGGTGATCCAAACGAAAAAAATCCGTTCGATCAAAATGTTCGTTTTCTTTCCTTGTTTATCCAAAAAGTGAAAGGCTCTAATTTGAAATTTTTAGAAAAATTGCAAAAAAATAACCCTTGAAAAATCAAGGGTTTAATATTAATTTAGTACATAAGTTGTTCCTTCTCTACCGTCTTTCAATTCAATTCCTTGTTCTATCAACTTATCTCTAATCTGATCGGAAAGTTCAAAATTTTTAGATTTGCGGGCTTGGTTTCGAAGGTCGATTAACACTTGAAGTGTTTGATCCAATTTTTCGTTGTTGTTTTCTTCAACATTCTGCAATCCCAAAACCTCAAAAACAAAATCATTCATCAATTTTCTGAAAATTTCTAATTCGTTTTCTGAAATATTTTCCTTGCCATCTTTTAATGCAAAAATAAATTTCACTGCTTCAAAAAGGTGCGCAATTAATATAGGTGAATTAAAATCATCAGTTAATGCATCGTAGCATTTCTCTTTCCATTCATTCAAATTAAAATGAGTTGAATTTCCGGAATTTGAAGTCATAGCTGAAAGAATTTTCATCGCTTCCATCAATCTTTGAAATCCTTTTTCAGCAGCCATCATGGCATCATTGGAAATATCCAAAACACTACGATAATGCGCTTGCATAAAACAAAATCTTACTACCGCTGGATGAAAAGGTTTTTCAAAAAATTCATTTTCTCCGGACACCAACTGCATGGGGAGAATGTAATTTCCTGTAGATTTTGACATTCTTTGTCCATTCATCGTCAACATATTAGCATGCATCCAGTAATTTACCGGAGAAATACCGTTACAAGCTTTTCCTTGGGCAACTTCACATTCATGATGCGGAAATTTCAGATCCATTCCACCTCCATGAATATCAAAATTTTCGCCTAAATATTTCGTTGACATAGCAGTACATTCCAAATGCCAACCAGGAAAACCAGCTCCCCAAGGTGAATTCCAACGCATAATATGAGCTGGAGAAGCCGCTTTCCAAAGTGCAAAATCCTGTGGATTTTTCTTTTCATTTTGTCCATCCAAATCTCTGGTGTTGGCAAAAAGTTCTTCAATATTTCTTTTTGAAAGCTCGCCGTAATTTAAGCCTCTTTTGTTATATTCTAAAACATCAAAGTAAACAGAACCATTGCTTTCATAAGCAAAACCGGAGTTTACCAATTTTTCCGTAAGTTCAATTTGTTCTAAAATATGTCCTGTTGCAGTAGGTTCAATCGTAGGTGGAAGCAAATTGAACATTTCCAAAACCTGATGAAAATCTACGGTATATTTTTGTACAATTTCCATGGGTTCCAGCTTTTCTAAACGGGATTGTTTTACAAAACGGTCGTTCTCAATATTTCCATCATCGGTTAAATGTCCGGCATCAGTAATATTTCTAACATATCTTACTTTAAAACCTAAAAATGTTAAAGTTCTGTAGATAAAATCAAATGACATAAAAGTCCGCACATTTCCCAGATGAACGTTGCTGTAAACGGTGGGTCCACAAACATACATTCCTACATTTTTTTCAACGATAGGTTTAAAAATTTCCTTTTCTCCGGAAAGTGAGTTGTATATTCTTAGATTCAAAATTTAAAATTTAAAGTTAATGTTGAAGATTTAATCCAATTTAGCGTGACTTCCCACATAATGTAAAAACTCTTGCCTTGTGATAGGATTGGTTCTGAAAATTCCACTAAGTTCTGCGGTAATGGTTGAACTTGCCGTATCTTTAATTCCGCGACAATTTACGCAAAGATGTTTTGCGTCAATAATACAGGCAACATCTTTTGTTCCTAAAGCTTCTTTTAGAGCATCAACAATTTGCATGGTTAATCTTTCCTGAACTTGTGGTCGTTTTGCGTAATAATCTACAATTCTGTTAATTTTCGACAAACCTATTACTTCACCATTAGAAATGTAAGCAACATGAGCTTTTCCGATAATTGGTAAAAAATGATGTTCACAAAAAGAATAAACCGTAATGTCTTTTTCTACCAACATCTGTCGGTATTTATATTTATTCGAAAATGTGGAAATTCCGGGTTTGTTTTCAGGAAGAAGTCCACCAAAAATTTCATTAACATACATTTTTGCTACTCTTCTTGGTGAATCTTTTAAGGAATCATCGGTCATATCCATTCCTAAAGTATGCATAATTTCACCAAAAAGTTTTTCAATTTTTTGAATTTTTTCTTCCGGTTTTAAATCGAAAGCATCCTTGCGAATTGGCGTATGATCTTTGCCCGTAAAAATATCGTCGTCGTTGTCGAAAAAATCGTTCATAATCCTATTAACTGGAGCAAAAATAATAATTTTTTAATTGAATTTTTTATTAATTCAGGATAGTTTTGGGAGTTTGATTATATTTGATTTTCAAGTTGAGAAAACTATTTTTACTTACCTTAAAATGTTGAATGCCATTTCAGTTAATTCTTCGCTAACCAAAAGGGAATTTTTAAAATTTCCTGCTGTATTATATAAAAATGATAAAAATTACATCCGTCCATTAGATAAAGACATTGAAGAAATTTTTGATCCTCAAAAAAATAAAAATTTTAAAAACGGAGAATGCGAAAGATTTCTTTTTAAAAATAATGAAAATGAAACCGTTGCTAAAGTTGCAGTTTTCATCAATAAAAAATACAAAATGGAGCAACCTACAGGTGGATTTGGTTTTTTCGACTGTATTAATGACCAAAAAACCGCCAATTTTGTATTCGATTTTTGCAAAAATTGGTTGCAGGAAAGAGGCATGAAAGCTATGGACGGCCCCATCAATTTTGGAGAAAGGGATCGTTTTTGGGGACTTTTGGTGGAAGGTTTCCATGAACCATTGTTTGGAATGAACTACAACTTTCCGTATTACAAAAATTTATTTGAAAAATATGGTTTTCAAGTTTACTATGAACAGCTTTGTTTCAGTCGCTCAATTCATCAACCGGTTTCTGACAGTTTTATTGAAATGCACGAAAAACACTCTAAAAACAAGGACATCACAGCCATTTCTCTTAAGAAAAACCAATTAGAAAAATTTGCAAAAGATTTTACGGAAATTTATAATAAAGCTTGGTATAAACATGGTGAAGGAAAAGAAATGGATCAAAAAAAAGCGATGCGAATTTTTAAAAACATGAAGCCTATTCTCAACGAACATATTTGTTGGTTTGTTTATCATCAGGAAAAACCGATTGCGATGTGGCTTAATATTCCTGATTTAAATCAATGGTTTAAATTTCTAAATGGGAAGTTCGGAATTCTCGAAAAATTGAAATTTTTATGGCTGAAGAAATTCAAAAAAAATCCAAAAATGATCGGTATTATTTTTGGCGTCGTTCCTGAATGGCAAAAAAAAGGAATTGATGGTTTTATGATTTGTGAAGGCACCAATCATCTAAGAAAATTTACCAATTTTTTGGAAACTGAACTTCAATGGATTGGTGATTTTAATCCAAAAATGATTAAGATTGCAAAAAATTTGGATACTTCAGTTTCCAGAAAATTAGTGACTTATCGTTATTTGTTTGATCAAAACAAACCTTTTGAAAGACATAAAATTTTATAAAAATTATATTTCTCCCATCACAAACATATTCTCCATTGTTGGAGTTGCGCTTCCTCCTTCTTTTTCGAGCGTTATAGCAAAAGCTTGAGCATTTTCAATATTTGACAAGCTGATTTTTGAATCTTTCTCATCAGAATACATTCCTGCATTTACCGGTTTTCCGTCTGCAATGGCCCACAATTGATATTGCATTCCTTCCGGAGTTTCTGGTAAATTCTCAGCATTTAAAAAAACTTCTTTTGTAGATTGGTTCCAAAAAACCGTTGCTTTGGAATCTTTATGTTTCTCAACACCTTTTAAATTAACGATAGAAATATTTGGATTGGAAATGATGTCCCATCTTTGATTTAAATCGTTGATTTTTTGGGTTTGAATTTGCTTTTCTGATTGCAGTTTAGAAATTTTTTCCTGATCATTTTTCTGATTATTGAACCAAAATAAATTGCCCAACAAACTCGCTAAAAGCAATAGTGAAGCTGCAACAGCATAATATTTCCAGTTTGCATTTTTAGACAGTTTAACTTCTTGTTGATATTCTTTTTGAATTTCGAAGGTAGAAATTTCAGGATTTTTCTTCGGAATTTCTTCCCTGTTTTGTTCCTGAATTTTATCCCAAATTTTTTGCTTCAGCTCTTTCGGAGGTACAATAGATTGTGCGGTAGCGAAATCTTCCAAAGTTTTTTGGGTTTCTTCAAAAGCTAATCGTACTTCTTTATTGTTTTTTAGAACACACTCAAAAATCGCCGCTTCATCTGCTGAAGCGTTGCCAAGAAGGTAAGATTCTATAATTCCTGATGATATGTAGTCTTCCGTATTCAATTTATTGAAAATCTTTTAGCCAATTTTTTAAATTAATTAATGCATTTCGCAGCTTGGTTTTCACTGTTCCCAAAGGCATTCCTAAATTTTCTGAAATTTCTTGTTGGGTAAACCCCTGATAATACGACAAATTTATGATCTTCTGCTGATCATTATCCAATTTTTCCAACAATTTATTAAATCCTATAAATTCAGAATTTCTATTGGAAACTGAAAACTTCTCATCATTATTTACGAAATCTGTAAAGGGTTGGTTTTTAAGTTGGTTTTGATGGGATTTTGATTTTAGAAAATCAAGAGAAGTATTTCTGGCAATATTAATCATCCAAGTGTACAATCTTCCTTTTTCCGGATTGTACAGATGAATGGAGTTCCAAATTTTTACAAAAACATCTTGGATAACTTCTTCAGAATATTCTTTAGATTGTAAAATGCGATAAACCACACCGAATAAAGCAGCAGAATAGTTGTCATACAGATATTGAAAACCTTTTTCTTTTTCAACTTTTAATAAGTTGACAAGTTGTTCTTCTGTATATTTTGATTCGATGATTTTTTACTTTTAGACGTTCAAAAGTACATCATTTAAGATGGAAGTATTTACATAATTTCATTTTTTTTATAATTATTTGTAAAAAAGTGAATAATAGTGAACATTTATTAAAAACATGAAAACCAAAAAAACTTTTTCCTCGTACATAGGAGTAAAGGAGAATTTTACCCATAGTTTTCTAGTTTTTCAATATCAAATTATTATTCTCCTTTTAAAATTAAAAAAATCAATTAAAATAATTATTATGAAAAAAACAATTAGCATTTCAAACCAAGGAGCCACCTTGGATACCAGCAGAAGAAATTTTCTGAAGCTTAGCGGAATTGGTCTTGCTTTAGCCGGGCTTACTTTTGTAGGTTGTGAAGAAGGTGTAGTAGTTGATTCAGGAATTTTTGATTTGGGACAAGGTGATGTGGGTATATTAAATTATGCCTATGCTTTGGAACAATTAGAAGCCGACTTTTATACTAAAGTGGTGAATAATTTCTACTCAGGAATTTCTACCGTTGAAAAACAGGTTCTTACCGATTTGTATCATCATGAAGTAGTACATCGAGATTTCTTTAAAGCTGCTATTAGTGGTGCAACAACACATGTTTTACCAAAATTAGAATTTCAATATCCTAATGTGGATTGGAACAACAGAAATTCGGTATTGGCAACAGCAAAAGCCTTAGAAGATACGGGAGTTGCTGCTTACAATGGTGCAGGAAAATATATTAAAACTCCGGATTATTTAGTAATTGCTGGTAAAATTGTTTCTGTTGAAGCCAGACATGCTTCAGCTATCAGAGATTTAATAAATCCAGATTCAGCTGCTTTTTCAGGAGATGATATTATTGATGCCAATGGATTGGATGTAGCAAAAGAGCCTAGTGAAATTGTACCTGTGGCTGCAGGTTTTATAAAAACTCCTTTCACTTGGAAAGAACAGGGAATTGGTTAAACATTAAAAAATTATTATTATGAACATACTTAGAATATTAGATAAACTTTCGGACGATAAATTTTTCACAACCGAATTCTCAAGAGGAGAAGCAATGAAAACCCTGGCAAAAACCGGAACAAAAGCTGCAATGGTCGCAATTCCTGTTGGAGCCGGATTAATGTCAACCTCAGCAAAAGCCAATACAACAGCTACCGTTGAATCAGGAAGTGTTTTTAAAAGTGCTTTAACAGATGCTTTACAATTAGCCTTAACTTTAGAATATTTGGAAGACGAGTATTACAGAATAGGATTAAATACAGCCGGATTAATTGCATCTAGTGATTTGGTTGTATTTCAGCAAATTTCAAAACATGAAGCAGCACATGTCAATTTCTTAAAAACAGCATTAACCTCTTTAGGAGTAACACCTGCTACTAAACCAACTTTTGATTTCTCTGCGGGAAACAATTTTTCTCCTTTTACAGATTACAATCAATTTCTAACCCTTGCACAAGCTTTCGAAGACACTGGTGTAAGAGCTTATAAAGGACAAGCTGGAAATGTAATGTCTAACCCAACCATTTTGCAGGCCGCTTTACAAATACATTCCGTTGAAGCTAGACACGCTTCGCAAGTTCGTAGAATGCGTTCAAACAAAGGCTGGATTGAACTGAATAATGGAGGCAATATGCCTGCTGCAACAAATCCAGTGTATGCCGGAGAAGAAAATACCAATCAAGCGGGTTTTAATACAGCAAGTTTATTTGGTCCTGAAGCAGGATCTGCAGCTTATGATGAGATTTTAAGTGGTACAGATGCCACTGCAATTGCTTCACTTTTCATAGTTTAGATTTTTTTTAATTTTGTTAAATCCTTTCATGAAAATTCATGAAAGGATTTTTTTAGAAAACTTTTTCTCCAATTTTTCGGATCAGATCGCTCTTTCCCATGGAATAATAATGAAGCGCCGGAACCTGATTTTTTAAGAGTTCTTTACTTTGCTCAATACACCATTTTATTCCGATTTCCTTTACCTCTTTATTGTTACTACTTTTTGCAATGGCAATCACGAGATCGTTAGGTAAATCCACTTTAAAACGATGTGGAATCAGGCTTAATTGAGATTTTGTCGTAATAGGTTTAATTCCGGGAATTATCGGAACTGTGATTCCTGTTTCGCGGCATTTTTCCACAAATTCAAAATATTTTCTGTTGTCGAAAAACATTTGTGTGATGATATAATCTGCTCCTGCTTCAATTTTCTTTTTCAAATGATGAATATCCTGTTCAAAACTCGCTGCTTCCATGTGTTTTTCTGGATAACCTGCAACGCCAATGTCAAAATTGGTTGGGGAAGAATTTTGTAAATTTTCATCCAAATACAAACCATTGTTCATTTGTACAATTTGTTTTACTAAATCTTTGGCGAATTTGTTTCCGCCTTTTTCCGGTTTGAAATAAATTTCCGATTTCACCGCATCACCACGAAGCGCCACTACATTATGAATGCCAAGGAAATCAATGTCTATCAAAAAATTTTCGGTGTCTTCTTTCGTAAATCCCCCGCACAAAATATGCGGAACTGCATCCACTTCGTATTTGTTTTGAATGGCGGCACAAATCCCAACCGTTCCCGGACGTTTTCTTACGACTCGTTTTTCCAACAAACCGTCTTCACGCTCGATAAATTCATATTCTTCCCGATGATACGTAACATCGATGAATGCAGGATTAAATTCCATTAAAGGATCAATCGCATCAAAAATAGATTGGATGTTTTGCCCTTTCAAAGGCGGTAAAATTTCGAAGGAAAAAAGGGTTTTTCCGTTGGCTTTTTTTATATGTTCGGTTACTTTCATTTGATATAAATTATTTGTATTGTAGAGCGTTTTTAGAGCATAAAACTCTAACAACGCTTTTATTATTCCACCAAATTCGGGTTCAGCCATTTTCTGGCGAGTTCTAAATCGATGTTTTTTCGGTGGGCATAATCTTTCAGTTGGTCTTCGTTAATTTTTCCGAGACCAAAATATTTGGCTTTCGGATTTCCAAAATAATAGCCGGAAACTGAAGCTGTCGGAAACATCGCCAAACTTTCGGTGAGTTCTACCCCGATATTTTCTTTCACTTTCATTAATTCCCAAATGGTTTGCTTTTCCAAATGGTCTGGACACGCAGGATAACCCGGAGCTGGACGAATTCCTTTGTATTTTTCGGAAATCAGCTCTTCATTTCCCAAATCTTCATCAGAAGCATAACCCCAAATTACGGTTCTTACTTTTTTATGCAAAAACTCGGCAAACGCTTCTGCAAAACGGTCTGCCAAAGCTTTTACCATAATTGCATTATAATCGTCATGCTCATTTTCATATTTTTTGGCGAGCTCATCCGTTCCAAAACCGGCGGTAACGCAAAACGCACCAACATAATCTACTTTACCTAAATTTTTTGGAGCAATGAAATCGGAAAGCGCCAAATATTCCTTCCCATCCGATTTTTTCAGTTGTTGGCGAAGTGTTCTAAAGGTAAACTCTTCTGAACCGTTTTTCAGTTCAATATCATCGAATTCATTGGAATTAGCAGGGAAAATTCCGAAAACGGCTTTAGCCGTCAATAATTTTTCATCCAAAATTTTCTTCAACATTTTTTGGGCATCTGCAAATAATTCCGTCGCTTGAACGCCAACAACTTTATCATCTAAAATATTGGGATATTTCCCATGCAAATCCCAACTTCGGAAAAACGGCGACCAATCGATAAACGGCAATAATTCTTCCAAGTTTTGGTTTTCAATAATTTGAACGCCTAAATTTTTCGGTGTGAAAATTTCTTCGTTTTCCCAATCAATTGTAAATTTACTTTTTCGGGCTTCTTCCAGCGGAATATATTCCTTTTCAATTTGTCGGTTCAAAAATTTTTCCCGGAATTCTTCATATTCCTTCTTCAATTCCAAAGAATAACCCGTCGATTTTTCTTTATTGATGAGGGAACTAACCACGCCAACTGCTCTGGAAGCATCATTTACGTGAACAACCGTATTCTTATATTTCGGATCGATTTTTACTGCAGTATGCGCT
>JAEZWE010000064.1 GCA_023420435.1 Bacteroidota bacterium | reverse complement strand
GGTCTCATGAAACCTTTCCTTATGCTTTGGAAAATTATGATTTTTTTGAACTATTTGACGGAAAAATTGTGGTTTCAGGGGAAGAAAAATTAATAAAACCCAATCCTGAAATTTGGAAGGTTTTGCTGGATCGTTATGCTATTAAAGCTGAAGAATCCGTATTTATTGATGATAATTTTAAAAATATTGAGGTCGCAAAATCTTTGGGATTTTTTACGGTACATATAAACGAAAACACCAATTTGGAAGATAATTTAAAAAAATTAGGTATTGAATTTTAATTTTTTAAAATAAATTGAAGTAATTATTACGCAATAACAAATAACCACAGAAATATGAGAATCCCACTCTTTCAACTCATTTTTATTACCAAAAAAAATAAATTTCCTCTATTTCTTTCTACGGCAATATTTTTAACTTTTTGTACAGAATTTAGTTCACAGACGGTAGATATCAATTCTTATAAACTAAAGCCTAAAATTAGTTTCGAAAAAGTTCAGATGAACAATGAACCTGATTTGGGAATGATTGGTATTGGTGTAGATGTTTTTTTATTCAAAAATATTGAAAATTTATACGCCACTTTAAACTCCTATTCTACTATCACTGGAGAAAGACCAGGATTAATCAGTTTTGGAGTTGGCGCAGGATATCTTCAACCAATTCCCAAAACACCTTTGTCTATAGATGCCGGAATTTTCGTTGGTGGTGGTGGTGGTGGAAGTGCAAAAGTTGGAGGAGGTCTTATTTTAAGAGAACATTTGAATTTAGTTTATTCTGTAAAAGATATTTCAATTTTTGCGGGTTATTCTCGTTTAGATTTTCCCATGGGTAATATTGGCAGCAATAATGTGAATGTTGGTTTAACGATTAATACGCAACTGCAAAATTCAAAAATGACCAATGAAACTTCAGGAAAAAATGAAAATGAAAATCTGAATTACAAAAAACTCAGGATTACGCCTCACATGATGAGTTATCTGAATTTTTCTAAATCACCCATTTTTAAAGGATCCAAAAATGTTAATGAAGATAAAATTATGGTAATGGGAATTGAATTGGATAAATTTTTAACCAAGGATATCTATGCCGCACTGAAACTGGATGGCGGAGTTCGTGGTGGAATTGACGGCTATATGTGCTATCTGGTAGGATTTGGTTACAATAAAAATATTCTTAAAAATATTTTGTTTCTGGATGCCGAATTATTGGCCGGTCCTAGTGGAGGTGGAAAGATTAATTCCGATGGCGGCGCAACATTTCAAGGAAGTGCCTCTTTAAGAACCCATATTGCTAACGGTTTTTCTTTAAAATTTGGATTGGGAAAAACCATTTCTTCAAAAGGCAGTTTCAATGGAAATTTTTTTGAAATAGGTTTGTCAAAAGACCTTAATTTGGCCTCTGAAAATCGGGAAGGAAATTATCTGCTTAAAAAAGGAGAAAAACTCCAAAATTTCGAAATATCAGCTTCTAACAGGAGCTATTTTACTACTAATGGAGTCGATAAAGGAGGAGATAAATACGATTCCTTTTTTAATTTAATAGGACTTGAAGTTTCTAAAAAATTAGGAAATAATTTTTCGATTTTTGGCTCAACACTTTGGGCTTATCAGGGTCATTACGGTGCTTATGCTGAAGGAATTTTAGGAGTTAGAAAAACATTGAAAATAGAGGAAGGTTTAGGTTTTCACCTGCAAGGAGGAATTGGTGCAGCAGGAGGAGGAGGTATTGATGTGGGAACCGGACTTACCCTTCAGTATGGATTAGGACTGGAAAAAAACATTTCCAAAAATGCAAAAGTTTTTTTAACAGGAGGAAAAATAAATTCTATCAAGGGAAATTTCCATCCTTTTTATGCGGATTTAGGTTTTGCCTTATCTATAGGAAAGGTTCAAAAATTAAATGAATAGTTTTTTTAAAAATTTCAGAAAGTTAAAACAAAATGGCTTTTTCCAATTCCAATAATTTTTGTTTTCGCCAAATTCCTCCACCATAACCGGTGAGTTTTCCATTGGTTCCAATCACACGATGACAAGGGATGATGATCGAAATTTTATTTAAACCATTTGCATTTGCCACCGCACGAACCGCTTTTGGATTTCCCAAAATTTTCGCCTGTTCCATATAACTTTTTGTCGTTCCGTAAGGAATTTTTCTTAAAACTTCCCAAACGTTTTTCTGGAAATCGGTTCCAACGGGAGCAAGAGAAACGGTAAATTCTTTTCTTTTTCCATCAAAGTATTCGGATAATTCTTTTTCTAAAATTTTAAAATGGCGGTTTTCTCCAGGAATTATATTGGCGTTAAAATATTTTGAAATTTCCTCCAATTCTTTGCTCAAAGATTTTCTGTCGGAAAACTCTAACATACAAACTCCCTCTTCATTAGCGCATGCAATCATGGTTCCTATGGGCGTTTCAATTCTCTTTAAATCCAATATTTTTTTGTTTTTTGAATTTTTGGGAGATTTTCCGAAAATATTTTTAAAACTTTCGATGAAACCGCTTAAGCTTTCGTAACCCATATCCAGCGCTATATTAATGACATTTTCGCCAGAATTTATTTTTTTTAAAGCAGAATTTAATTTGAATTTTCGTTGAAATTCATGAAAAGTAAAACCATAATTCTTTTGAAACCATCTTCTAATATTGGCAGGTTCAATCCCTTTTTCTATTAAATCTTGATCTTTGATTTTTAAAGAAGGATTCGATGATAATTCATCCAAAATTTTTTGAATTTCCAACGGTGTTTTATCAGGAATTTCCAAAGGTTTGCAAATTTTACATGGACGATATCCTTTTTGAATGGCGTCTTTTACATTCTCAAAAAATTCTACATTTTCAAATTTTGGTTTTCTCGCAGTACAAGTGGGTCTACAAAAAATTCCGGTTGTTTTTACACCCATCCAAAAAACGCCTTCAAAATCTTGGTTTTTATCACAAGATGCTTTAAACATTATTTCAGGAGTGATATTCATTTTTAAATAATTTATGGTTCAAAGTTATAGGAAGCTGTTTGAAATTACAACCGAAAAATTGACAAGTATTTTTAAATAAAAAAAACGGACTTATAATCCGTTTTTAAAATATAAAAGTATCGAAATTTACATCGCCTGCATTTTAAAACTCATGCTTTCGATGACTTTCAGAATAGCTTCCACTGTATCCATTGAAGTAAGACAAGGAACACCATTTTCTACACTCATTCTTCGGATTTGGAAGCCGTCTCTTTCGGCCTGTTTTCCTTTGGTGGTGGTGTTTACAACGTATTGAACTTTTCCTTTTTGAATAAGGTCTATCAAATTCACGTCTTCCTCGCCGATTTTATAACCAATTTTTACAGGAATTCCCTGTTCTTCAAAATATTTCGCCGTTCCTTCAGTTGCCCAAATTCTGAAACCAACATCGTGGAAACGCTTGGCAAAAACTGCTGCTTCTTCTTTGTGTTTATCGGCAACAGTGTAGAGAATGGCACCATGTGTCGGAACTTTTCTTCCAGCGGCAATAAATCCTTTGTATAGCGCTTTTTCCAAAGTACTGTCTTTCC
>JAEZWE010000024.1 GCA_023420435.1 Bacteroidota bacterium | reverse complement strand
GGAAACCCATGTTTCGGAAAATTGTTTGATTTCTTCCAATACTTCGTCTATTTCCATTACTTCACTTTCTGCGGAATTGAAAAAGCCGGAACGCTTTATTGGAATTCATTTTTTTAATCCGGCTCCGTTAATGCCTTTGGTTGAGGTGATTCCCGGACTTTTAACGAAAGAAAATTTAGCCCAAGAGATTTACGATTTAATGAAATCTTGGGGAAAAGTTCCGGTGATTGCAAAAGACATTCCCGGATTTATTGTCAATAGAATTGCGCGTCCTTTTTATGGTGAAGCTTTAAGAATTGTAGAGGAAAATCTCGCAACGGTAGAACAAGTGGACGAAGCAATGAGAACCCTCGGAAATTTCCGAATGGGACCTTTTGAACTGATGGATTTAATAGGAATAGATATCAATTTTTCCGTTACACAAACCGTTTACAAAGATTATTTCTACGATCCGAAATACAAACCATCGCTTCTTCAGCAAAGAATGAGCGAAGCCAAATTACACGGCAGAAAAACAGGAAAAGGATTCTACGATTATACGGAAAATGCTGAAAAACCAATCCCTCAAAAAGATGAAAAATTGTATGAGGAAATCTTTATGCGAATCCTTTCCATGTTGATTAATGAAGCCGTTGAAGCGAAAAGATTAAAAATCGCTTCCGATGAAGATATTGAACTCGCCATGCAAAAAGGGGTGAATTATCCGAAAGGTTTGCTTTCTTGGGGAAAAGAAATCGGTTTCGAAAAAATTTCCGAAATTTTGCAAAATTTTTATAACGAATATCAAGAAGAACGGTATCGACAAAGTCCGTTGCTTAAAAAAATGTAATTATGGTAAAGAAAAGAATTATTTATGCAATTACCAATGCCACTATTTTCACAACCATATTGATTTTAGTAGATTTAACTTTCGAGCGTGAATCTTTTGCAAAAGATAATTATTGGAAAAAACAATTGTTCTTTGGAATATTTTTGTTTGGTTTCTATCTAATTATCTATCAATTTAAAGACCTTAAATGGAAAGATATTTTTTCCAAGAAAAAGAAAACTTATTTCAATAAATCGTAAAAGCATTAATGAAAACCCCTAAAGAACTCGCACACTACATGCTCAATCAAGACGAATTTTCCAAATGGATGGGAATTCAGCTCATTGATGTAGAGGAAAAATATTGCCTGATTGAAATGACCATCCGAAAAGAAATGATCAACGGACTGAAAACTGCACACGGCGGAATTGCATTTTCTTTGGCGGATTCGGCTTTGGCTTTTTCTTCCAATAATACGAACAATGCTTCGGTTGCGCTGAATTGTGTGATTAATTTCACCAAAGCAGTTCGGGAAAATGATATTTTGCGAGCAGAAAGTATTTTAGTTTCCGACACCCGAAAAACCGGAATTTACGACATCAAAGTCACCAATCAGAACCAAGAATTGGTTGCCAGTTTTCGAGGAACGGTGTATAAAATTGATAAAAAAGTAACGGAATTATAAATTAAAGGATGTGTTAATGTGATGATGAGATAATGATCACATTAGCACATTTTCAAATTATCACATTAAATTTATGAAATTAAAAAACTACATAAAAGGAGGATGGATTGAAGGAAATGGAAAAGAAATTCCGTTGTACAATGCAGTAAACGGAGAATTGGTCGCCATTTCCGACACCGACGGAATCGATTTTGAGTCCGCTCTTGATTACGGAAGAACAGTTGGTTACAAAAATTTGTCCTCGATGACGTTTTATGATCGCGGTCAAATGTTGAAAGAAGTTGCCCTGTATCTTTTAGAACGAAAGAAAAAATACTACGAACTTTCCTATAAAACCGGTGCAACGCACGTCGATTCTTGGGTAGATATCGAAGGCGGTTTCGGAACATTTTTCACCTATTCCGGTTTGGCGAAACGGATGTTACCAAATACGCCTTTTTGGGTAGATGGTGATGTTCAAAAAATTTCAGCCAACGGAACACATCTCGGAACACACATTCTCACGCCAAGCGAAGGAATTTCGGTACAGATTAATGCCTTTAATTTTCCTGTTTGGGGAATGCTGGAAAAGTTGTCAACGTCTTTATTAGCAGGAGTTCCGGCAATTGTAAAACCGGCTACGCCAAGTTCCTACCTTACTAATGCGGTTTTCCAAGATATGATTGAAAGCGGTTTTCTTCCCGAAGGAGCGGTTCAGTTGGTTTGTGGAGAACCCGGAAACATTTTGGATTATATTCAAGACGGCGATTCTGTCGTTTTTACAGGTTCAGCTTCCACTGGAAAAAAATTGAAAGCTTTGCCTTCCATTTCTCAGAATTCTGTTCGATTTAATATGGAAGCAGATTCTTTGAATTGTTCCATTCTGGGATTGGATGCAGAACCCGGAACTCCAGAATTTGATTTGTTCATCAAAGAAGTGACCCGAGAAATGACCACGAAAGCCGGACAAAAATGTACCGCCATCCGAAGAATTATCGTTCCAGAACATTTGTTGGGAGATGTTCAAAATGCGCTGTCGAAATCGCTTGATCGAACCAAAATCGGAAATCCGCTCAATCGAGAAACCAGAATGGGCTCGATTGTAAGTAAAGATGAAGTGGAAACTTTAAATAAAAAATTAGAATTATTAAAAGCCGAAACCGAACTGGTTTACGATGGAAAACATGAACTCATTGATGCAGACTACGAAAACGGTGCTTTTGTAACGCCAAAATTATTTTTGAATGATTCTCCTTTTTCAAAAAATATTTCCCACGAAGTCGAAGCATTTGGTCCTGTTTCTACGTTGATGCCTTACAAAGATGCGGAAGAAGCGGCAGCTCTCGCAAAACGTGGAAAAGGAAGTTTGGTCGGTTCTATCATTTCTCACGATAACGATTTTATCGCCCAAACTTCATGGAAAATGGCATCTCAACACGGAAGAATTTTTGTGTTAAATCGTGACAACGCCAAAGAAAGTACAGGTCACGGTTCCCCTTTGCCGACTTTAATGCACGGTGGTCCCGGAAGAGCGGGAGGTGGCGAAGAAATGGGCGGATTAAACGGACTTCATTTTTTCTTGCAAAAAACGGCAATTCAAGGTTCTCCCGATGTTTTAACGGCAATTACAAAAGTTTATACACAAGGTGCGGAAAAGAATTTTTCCGACAAACATCCGTTCCAAAAATATTTTGAAGAAGTGGAAGTTGGTGATGCTGTAGAAACTGCTGGAAGAACGGTTACAGAAAGTGACATCGTGAATTTTGCGAATGTTTCTTGGGATCATTTTTATGCACATACCGATGCAACCAGTTTGAACGGAACCATCTTCGATAAAGTCGTTGCACACGGATATTTTATTCTTTCCGCTGCAGCCGGATTATTTGTTTCGGGGAAAAAAGGTCCTGTTATTGCGAATTATGGATTAGAAAATTGCAGTTTCTTTAAACCGGTTTACGCAGGAGATACGATTACGGTTTTTCTCACCGCAAAAGAAAAGGTAAATCGTGGCGTAAAAGGAAGAAACATTCCGAGTGGAGTGGTAAAATGGTTGGTGGAAGTGGTGAATCAGCGGGATGAAGTGGTTTGTGTTGCGACCATTCTTACTTTAGTCGCAAAAAAATCACCTTTTGTTGAACTGAATTCCAAAAAAATTGAAAAAGTCTTGAATGGTCTTACCGAAAATTCTGAACGAAAATTCGGGGAACTTTCACCGCAATTAATGGTGGAACATTTGGAAGAAGTTTTGCGAAACGGCTTTGGAAACTTGAAAGCCGAAGATTTCCCGGAAATTCCTGCAGAACATTTGGAAAAACTACAAGATTGGTTGTACACCGACAAAAAAATCCGAACAGGTGCACAATATCCGTTGTTGAAGGAAGGCGAAATGCCACAACAAAAATTGAAGAATTTAGACCAAGCCAAAACGCAATTGGTGGAAACGTTGAAGGAATTTTTAGTTTTTTGGAGAGAAAATCCAACCGAGGAAAAATTCCATCCACGATTCGGAGCCATCAATAAAGAAATGATGGAACTTTTCCAAAGGAAGCATTTTACGCATCATTTAGAGCAGTTTAATTTAATATAACAATATAGCAATGTAACAATTTACCAATGGATTGTTACATTGTTAAACTTATACATTGGTACATTGAAATATGGAGCCATTCGTAACCTCAGAACTCAAAAATAACATTGCCCAAATCACTTTCGGAACGCCGAAAAGCAATTCGCTTCCTGGTGAAATTTTGGAAAAACTCGCCCAAACGATTTTGGAGGAAGGTGCAAAATCAGAGGTGAAAGCAATTCTTTTAAAATCGGAAGGTGAGAAAGCCTTTTGTGCCGGAGCGAGTTTCGACGAACTTTTAGAAATTGAAGAAATGGAAACTTCCAAAAATTTTTTCGGCGGTTTTGCAAAAGTCTTGAACGCAATGCGAAATTGTGGGAAAATTGTGGTGGTTCGTGTTCAAGGAAAAACAACAGGAGGTGGAGTTGGAATTGCGTGCGGAGCTGATTATTGCTTTGCTACAGAAAATTCCGCACTCGCACTTACGGAAATTAATTTGGGAATTGGTCCGTTTGTAATTGGTCCTTATGTGGAACGAAAAATCGGGAAATCCCAATTTTCAGCGATGGCAATCGATGCGGATTTCAGAAGTGCAAATTGGGCGGAAACGCATAATATTTATCACTCTGTTTCGCCT
>JAEZWE010000010.1 GCA_023420435.1 Bacteroidota bacterium | reverse complement strand
GGTGAGAAAAAAAGAAAATTTATCTGGCAATTTCCTAATTATTACAGTGAAAAAGACGATAAACTTTGGCAGGATTACCGCGAGAAACATCCTGAAGATTTTATGGAATTGCCCCAAAAAAAGAAAGATGATATTTGGAAACGTTTAGATGAAATAAGAAAAAACGAAACCTAATTTTATTATCTTTGATGAAAACACAACCATGTTTTCGGAAGAACACCTTTATTCTATTGCTTTACGTCGCTGCCATCTAATAGGAGATGTCAATTTTTATAAATTGCTTCGATTGGAAGGTTCAGCAGAACAGGTTTGGAAATCTTCAAAAAGAATTTTAGCAAAAATTGAAGGAATTGGTTCTAAAACCGTTTCCGAAATCGGAAATTCTGAACATTTGAACTTTGCGGAAAATGAACTGAAATTTTGCAAAAAAAACAATATTGGAATTTTATTGCGTCACCAAAAAGAACTTCCTTTTTTATTGAATGAATGTGAAGATTCTCCTTCAATACTTTATTATAAAGGAAATTCGGAAATTCACGATCTGAATATAAGTATTGTGGGAACCAGAAATGTAACCCATTATGGAAAAAGATTTGTGGAAGATTTTTTAAAAGAAATTCAAAATTCTAAGGTTACTTCGGTAAGCGGATTAGCTTTGGGAGTAGATACGGAAGTTCACGAACATTCTCTGAAAAATAACATTTCAACAGTTGCTGTTCTTGCGCATGGTTTTCACACCCTTTATCCCTCAAAAAACCGAAAATTGGCGGATAAAATTTTAGAAAATAAAGGAACTCTTTTTACTGAATTCAATTCTTCACAAAAACCGGATCGCGAAAATTTTATTCAAAGAAATCGGGTAATTGCAGGATTATCAAAAGCTACCATCGTAGTGGAAACTGCTTTTGGAGGCGGTTCAATTACAACCGTAGGTTTTGCAAACGATTATAACCGAGATGTTTATGCATTACCCGGAAAAATATTTGATCAATACAGCCAAGGTTGCAACCAGTTGATTTTGAAGAACAAAGCTTCCGCAATTTCCACAATTCCGGATTTAATAAAAGATTTAGAAATCAAGAATAACAAGGAAAAAACAGGAATGCTTTTTCCGTTTAGTGAAGAAAAATTGGAACTATCTGAAAGTCAGAAATTAATATATAAAATTATCAATGAAAACAAAACCATCACATTAGATGATCTTTCTGTAAAATCGGAAATTCCTTCGCATAAAATTCTTCCAATTTTATTGGATTTAGAACTTTCCGGCTATATCAAATCACTTTCCGGGAGACAATATATGGCAATTTAACGGTTAACCATTTTTTAATATTTCATTGTTTTTTACATAACATTTGTTTTTCCGTAAAATTTCACTAAAAATTATAGATTTAATAAAAAATTAAGTCAAAAAATATAAATTTTCCTTAAAGAATAAAACAATGCTTGCGAGTTTTGAAAAAAAAATTAAATTTGTTGATAACAATATTCAACCTTTATGGAACACTACAATGTAGAACAAAAAATTCATGAATTTATCGCCAAAATTGAAGCGAAAAATCCAAACGAACCCGAGTTTTTGCAGGCAGTAAAAGAAGTTGCTGTTACGGTAATTCCGTTTATTGCCACCAAAAAAGAATATAATGGGATGAAGCTGCTTGAAAGAATGGCTGAAGCAGAAAGAATTATTATTTTCAGAGTTCCATGGGTGGATGATAAAGGTGAAATTCAGGTAAACAGAGGATTCAGAATTCAGATGAACTCTGCTATTGGTCCATATAAAGGAGGAATTCGTTTTCATCCTACCGTAAACCTTTCCGTTTTAAAATTTTTAGCATTTGAACAAACTTTCAAAAATTCTCTTACCACCTTACCAATGGGGGGAGGAAAAGGAGGTTCAGATTTTGATCCACAAGGAAAATCGGATATGGAAGTAATGCGTTTCTGCCAAGCATTTATGACGGAGCTTTGCAAACATATTGGTCCAGAAACTGACGTTCCGGCTGGAGATATCGGTGTTGGAGCCAGAGAAATTGGTTACCTTTTCGGACAATACAAAAAAATTAGAAATGAATTTACCGGTGTTCTTACCGGAAAAGGTTTAGCTTATGGAGGTTCATTAATCCGTCCTGAAGCTACAGGTTTTGGAGTGGTTTATTTTGCAGAACAAATGCTGAAAACCAAAGGAGAAACCATTGAAGGAAAAACGGCAACAGTTTCAGGTTTTGGAAACGTAGCTTGGGGTGTGGTAAAAAAATGGACAGAACTTGGTGGAAAAGTTCTAACAATTTCTGGTCCTGATGGTTATATTTATGATGAGGAGGGAATTTCCGGAGAAAAAATTGAATATTTATTAGAATTAAGAGCTTCCGGTAATAACAGAGCGGAAGATTATGTTTCGAAATATCCTAATGCAAAATTCTTTGCCGGAAAACGACCTTGGGATGTGAAGTGTGATGTAGCTTTCCCTTGCGCAACACAAAATGAACTGGATCTTGAAGATGCTAAACATTTGGTTGCTAATGGTTGCTATTGTGTTACAGAAGCTGCCAATATGCCATCTACTTTAGATGCTATTAATTATTTCTTGGATAATAAAGTTTTGTTTAGTCCGGGAAAAGCTTCCAATGCTGGTGGTGTAGCGACTTCCGGTTTGGAAATGACGCAAAATTCTATTCGTTTGAACTGGACTTCTGAAGAAGTGGATGCAAGATTAAAAGAAATTATGATTGGTATTCACAAAGCTTGTAGAGATTACGGAAAAGATGAAGATGGCTATGTAAATTACGTAAAAGGAGCCAATATTGCCGGCTTCGTGAAAGTAGCAGAAGCGATGCTTGCACAAGGAGTTGTATAAAAATTAAAGCCCGGAGTTTTCTGGGCTTTTTTAATAAATCCTGTCCCGGGAAAATGGGAAAAAGTAAAAAGTGAAAGGATAAAAAGCGTTGTTTTCAACGCTTTTTATTTTTGAGTTTTTTGCATCATTTTTTCAACCCAAGAAAATGTTGCGGGACAAATAACCGTGTTTTTAAGCATCAAATGATTAATCTGATAAATTTTTTTTCTGTCCGTATGTGGATATTCTCTACAAGCTTTTGGACGAACTTCATAGATAGAACACGTATTGTCTTCAGTCAGGAAAAAGCAAGGTAAATTTTGTAAAACTTTATCGTTGTCTTCATCAGTTTTCAAAAATTTTGATTCAAAATCAGCGGGTTTCATACGGAGATGCTTTGAAATTCGCTCAATATCTTTTTCGGTATAAAGTGGACCTGTGGTTTTACAACAATTGGCACATTTTAGACAATCCACCTCGTTAAAAACTTCTTCATGAACTTCTTCAGTTAAATAATCCAGGTTTTTTGGAGGCTTCTTCTTCAGATTTTCAAGGAATTTCTTATGTTCCTTTTGTTTCTGCAGTGCTAATTTTTTATTTTGTTCTAATTCCAAATTCAAAATTTTTTACAAAAATAAATTTTCTTAATTTGATGATGATGATTTTCATCATAGATAATTTTGTTCATTTTCAGTAAATTTGAGATTATGAAAGCATTGGAAACCAGAGAAGATATAGAAATTCTTGTCAATAAATTTTACGAAAAAGTAGGAAAGGATGAAACCATTGGTTTTTTCTTTAATGAGGTTGCGAAAGTAAATTGGAAAAAACATCTTCCGAAAATGTATCAATTTTGGGAAACATTGCTTTTTGGGCAGGTTTCATACAAAGGAAATCCTATGGCTGTACACTTTCCTGTAAATGAAGTAATTCCGATGGAAAAAAAACATTTTGACCACTGGCTAAAATTGTGGACCGCAACAATAGAGGAAAATTTTGTGGGTGAAACCGCAGAATTGGCAATTTATAAAGCGACAAACATAGCCAATTTAATGGCTTTTAAAATGGAAACCGCGACAAAACTCTCAAAATAGAAGTTTTAAGGAACGATGGTAACAAAAATGTAAGCGGCTAAGTTCACTAATAAAACAGTTCCGTACAAAATATTAGTTTTTCCTCTGCTAAGTGAAAGCATTACCACAATTACTGAAAGCATCAGAAGAATAACCGATTTTATATCAATTCCTAAGACAAAGGGAATATCATAGAAGATACAAACCGCAGAAACTGCAGGAATCGTTAATCCAACAGAAGCTAGTGCAGAACCCAAAGCAAGATTTATCGAAGATTGAATTTGGTTTTTTCTTGCTGCCCGAATTGCCGCCAAACCTTCAGGAAGCAACACCATGGAAGCAATAATAACACCCACCAAAGCTCTGGGAGCGCCCATATTTTCTACAAAATCTTCAATAACCGGTGAAAGTCCTTTTGCCATGAAAATAACGACCGCAAGACAAATAAGTAGCAAACCTAAACTGAGGAAAGCTTTAAAATTGGATGGTGGATCCGCTTCATGGGTGGTTTGATCTTCTTCTGAAACAATAAAATAATTTCGGTGTCTTACCGTTTGAACCAATAGAAAAGTTCCATAAATTAACAAACAAGCAATAGAAACAAAAATGAGTTGTGAATTGGTGTAGAAAGCTCCTTTTGCACTTGTGGTATAGTTGGGCAAAATTAAAGTAAGGGTAAGTATAGAAACTAAACAAACCAAATAAGTTGTTGCTGAGCTTCGTGATAAAAATTGTTCATTATATTTTACGCCTCCTACTAAAATACAAATTCCTAAAATTCCGTTTAAAATAAGCATTACCGCAGCAAATATGGTATCTCGCGCATAAGTTATGGCACCATCTCCGCCAGACAACATGAAGGAAATAATTAGCCCTACTTCAAGGATAGTAATACAAACTGCAAGAATGATTGTTCCATAAGGTTCACCCACTTTATGAGCCACCACTTCTGCATGATGTACCGCTACCAAAACACTTCCGAAAAGTAGAATAGCACCTATAATTTGCGTGGCAGAATTAATATCTAGCCAACCCATAAGGTAATAAATTGCCGAAACAACAGGTATTAAAACCGTATAATGAAAAAATGAATTTATTTTCATGAATTTTTTTTAATCAGAAGCTTTTATAAAAATGTAAATTATAGTTACGAAGATTTTATCAGAGAATTAATCGAACACCACCCAAATCTTCTACTCTGTGGCTAAATCTTTCTCCTGGTGAAGAAATAAACATAAAGTTTTTAGGAATATTCCATTTTTTGCTAAGTTCATCTACTTTATCGGGGGTAAAACTTCCTTCTTCAATAATATATTCCATATCAATTTCAGGATAGGCACGATCTAAAGTATCAAAATCGGTTAAAAATTTTTCATCGGGTTTTTGGTATTCATTTAAAACAGAAACAATTTTTATTTTATTGGTCACTTCATTTTCGGAAAGGTACATCATTACTTTATTCAAAGTAGCAATATCATCACCTTTGGAGAAAAAAACAAACTCCTGTTTTAGAATTTTTTTGATTGAATTATACAAAGAACGTTCACTTTTAACCGTATGTCTTCGATATTTTCCCTGTACGGATTTCAGCATTTTTGCCACAAAAATCATAATGTCTTTTCGTACGAGCATTGCAAAAATTACCAGAATGGAAGGAACAAAATAGGTAAGGAAAGTCAGCAAATATTTAGGATTTGCTTTAATGGTTCCATAAATCGCTAACACAACGGCAAAAAGTGCGACTAAAACAGAAATTGAAGAAGCATATTCCGGTCTTGGAAGTTTGGATCTGCGAATTTTCAGCATGATATTTCCAATGGCAAAAAACGCCATTACCGTAAGGAAGGAAAGTGCGTAAACTCCTGCTAAAGGACCAATTTCTCCTTTCGTTACAAACAATACGGAAATACAAAGTAAAAAGAATAAAATGAGAATTCTGAAAGTACTTCCTCTTTTATTTTCTTTCAGAAAATAATTGGGTAAAATCCGGTCTAAGGTCATTCGTTTAATTAATCCATTAACACCAACAAAAGAAGTTAGTACGGCTCCTGAAAGAACAGTTACGGCATTAATGGAAATAATCGTTGCAAGCGTTTTTCCACCCGTCAATTCAGCCATGTGTGAAAGGAAAGAGTTTTTATATTCATTCACTTCAGAAAGGGGCATGATACAAATTGCCAAAATCGCCATCAAAGGATTAAGAAATGAAACGGCAAACCACATATTTCTTAATGTTTTCGGAAAAACACCGGGTTTTTGTTCTTCCACAAAATTGGCTGAACTTTCAAATCCTGAAATTCCGAGCATAGCAGCACTGAAAC
>JAEZWE010000234.1 GCA_023420435.1 Bacteroidota bacterium | reverse complement strand
CCTTGAGAATCCATGGTATCTTTAATTCCGTCTCTTTTTCTCCAATTGTAAGATCGGTTATTTTCAAGATAAACATCGGATTTTGCTTTAGCAATAATTCTTGCCCGCTTATCTTTTGAAACATTTTCGTATTCAGGTTCCAGTTCCAACTCTTCGTTTTTTGGATAATAATCTTCCGTAAAATCACCAACATTAACAGCACCCATTCCATTCATAATATCCTGAGCTTCAATGGCGCGGTCTTTATCATCGGTATAAACCGTTACAATATTGCTTTTTGTTCCGGCGTAGCTGTATCTTTTTTTATCTTCATTATTATCTCCGAAAAGCCAATTCCAAAAACTGGAAGTTTTTTGATCTTCTTCAAATTCATAATCCAAGTCATTCTCAATTTCATTGCTTCTGTTGTAGTTTGAAACTGAATAATCTTCTTTTTTGAAGCCACTGCTATCTAATCTTTCCGATGCTTTAGCAGCATCTTCGTTACTTGGAAACATTCCAACAATTGTATAAGACATAATTTTTATTTTTTATTGTTAATTAATATTCTGATTAATAATGTATTAGCAATAATTATGTCATAAATTTTAAAAATGAAAAGTTTATAAAATTTATGATTAATTTTAAAAAATGTCCTTCTAGTTATTTTAAACTTCATATTGTATACTACCAAGATAATTTGTATTTTTGCACCACTTTTTTGCGGACCGATCTAAGAAAGTAAATTATTAACAATTAACAACTTCCGTATTTTAAGAAACCGCCATTTAGATCAACTTAAAAGAAGGAATACAAATTATTTATTATGTCTGAAACGACAAACAAAGAAGCGTTATTAGTTAACGCTAACGTAGCACCTGAACAATTTGACTGGGATTCTTTCGAATCTGGTCTTGATGCTGATGCAAGAAAAGAAAAAAACGATCTTCAGGAAATTTACAACGGATCTCTTAACAACCTTGACGACAATGATGTTTTGGTAGGAAAAGTAGTAAGATTAACTGACAAAGAAGCGATTGTTGATATCAACTTCAAATCAGAAGGTGTGATTTCTCTTAACGAATTCCGTTACAACCAAGGTTTGAAAGTTGGTGATGAAGTAGAAGTAATGGTGGACAGAAGAGAAGACAAATCCGGACAATTACAGTTATCTCACAAAAAAGCTAGAACACTTAAAGCTTGGGATAAAGTAAATGAACTTCACGAAACTGGAGAAATCGTAAACGGATTTGTAAAATCTAGAACTAAAGGAGGTATGATCGTGGATGTTCACGGTATTGAAGCGTTCCTTCCAGGTTCTCAAATCGATGTGAAGCCAATTAAAGATTACGATCAATATGTTGGTAAAACAATGGAATTCAAAGTTGTGAAAATCAACCCAGAATTCAAGAACGTTGTAGTATCTCACAAAGCACTTATCGAAGCTGACATCGAAGGACAGAAAAAAGAAATTATCGCTCAGTTGGAGAAAGGACAAGTTCTTGAAGGAACGGTTAAAAACATTACTTCTTACGGTGTATTCATCGATCTTGGAGGTGTTGTTGGTTTGATCCACATTACAGATCTTTCTTGGTCTAGAGTTAATCATCCATCAGAAATCCTTGAAGACGGACAAACTGTAAAAGTGGTAATCCTTGATTTCGATGATGAGAAAACAAGAATCCAATTAGGTATGAAGCAATTGGAAGCTCATCCTTGGGATGCACTTTCGGCTGATATGAAAGTTGGTGATAAAGTAAAAGGTAAAGTAGTTGTTCTTGCAGACTATGGTGCATTTGTAGAAATTGCTCCAGGTGTTGAAGGATTAATCCACGTTTCTGAAATGTCTTGGAGTACTCACTTAAGAAGTGCTGGAGATTTCGTAAAAGTTGGTGATGAAGTAGAAGCTGAAGTTCTTACTTTAGACAGAGAAGAAAGAAAAATCTCTTTAGGTATCAAGCAATTGAACAAAGATCCTTGGGAAAATATCGATCAAAAATATCCAATCGGTTCTACACATACTGGAACCGTAAGAAACTTTACTAATTTCGGTGTTTTTGTAGAATTGGAAGAAGGAATTGATGGTTTAGTTTATATTTCTGATCTTTCATGGACGAAGAAAATCAAGCATCCATCTGAATTCTGCAACGTTGGAGATAAATTAGAAGTTGTAGTTCTTGAAGTAGATACTGCTGCAAGAAGAATTTCTTTAGGTCACAAACAATTGCAGGAAAATCCGTGGGACAAATTTGAATCTAAATATGCTGAAGGAACAGTTCACACAGGAAAAGCAACAGATGTATTCGATAAAGGAGCGCAAGTTCAGTTTGAAGATGCAGAAGTAGAAGCTTTCTGTCCTGCAAGATTGTTGGAGAAAGAAGATGGTTCTAAAATAAAAAAAGGTGAAGATGCAGAGTTCAAAGTAATTGAATTCAACAAAGACTTCAAAAGAGTAGTCGTTTCTCACACCGGAATCTTCAGAGATGAAGAAAGAAAGAACGTGAAAGAAGCTTCTTCTAACAAGCCTGCAGCTACTTCAGGTGACGAAAAAACCACTTTAGGTGATATCGACGCTTTAGCTGAATTGAAAAAGAAAATGGAAGGAGGAAACTAATCCGACTGAAATTTCATAAATTTAAACCGTTCCGTTCTTCGGAGCGGTTTTTTTATGCAGAAAATTTTAGAAAATTATCCGCAATTTGCAGCAATGGATTTTGATTTTGTTTGTGAAATGATCAAAAATTTACCTTACAAAAGAAATTCAGATAAAACAAAAATCACTTGTGTTTTAGACGATTTTGGTGGAACCTGCAGTACAAAACACGCTTTTTTAAAACAATTTGCAAATGAAAAAAGAATTGAAAATGTGAAACTGATGCTCGGAATTTTTATGATGAATGCAAAAAACAACAAAAAAATTTCTTCAGTTCTTGAAAATTATCAACTTAAAGAAATTCCGGAAGCTCACAATTATTTGATGATTAATGGAGAAATAAAAGATTTTACGAAAAAAGGATCAAAACCGGAAAATTTTGTAAATGAATTAGTGAAGGAAATTGAAATTCAACCGAAGCAAATCACCGATTTCAAAGTAGGATTTCATCAAAATTTTCTTAAAAAATATTTAAAGGAAAATCCTGAAATTCCGTATTCATTAGAAGAATTTTGGAAAATAAGAGAAGAATGTATTGCAGCACTGCAAAAATGAAAAACCACCCGAATTGATCGAGTGGCTCTTCTATGGTTGTTGTCTGAATTTACTTCTTTTTATAAGGAACATCCTTAATTCTCGCTTTCTTACCACGAAGATCACGGAAATAGTAGATTCTTGCTCTTCTCACTTTTCCTCTTCTGTCCACTTCAATTTTTTGCAAAGCCGGCATGTTGATTGGAAAAACTCTTTCTACACCTACATCACCACTCATTTTTCTGATGGTGAAAGTTTTGGTAAGACCAGTTCCTCTTAGTTGGATTACGGTCCCTTTAAAGAACTGAGTTCTGGTTTTTTGTCCCTCTTTAATTTCGTAATAAACGGTAATGGTATCACCCGCTTTGAATTCTGGGAATTCTTTTTTTGTAATGTACTGATCTTGTACGTACTTAATTAAATCCATTTTTTAATAAAAAAATTGTTAACGCTAAACAACGTTCACGGATTTCGTCAGAGGTTGATTAACAGGGTGCAAAAATAAAATAAATTTTCTACATAACCAATAAATTAAATAAATATTTTGAAGTAAAATTATACTTTAAAAATTTAGTTTTTTGATATTTATTATCACTATAATTTTAAAATAAACTCAAATTAAAAAATTAAAATAGTGCTTTTAGGATTGAAAATCAAAGGATTAGTTTGAATTCTTTTTTTCATAAAAAATCAGTAATTTCATACACCCAATTTTATAGATAAAATGATTGATAAACGAGTAAAAAATGCTCATGAAGCTATTGCAGGAATTTCAGATGGAATGACCCTAATGTTAGGAGGTTTCGGACTTTGCGGAATTCCTGAAAATTGTATTAATGCTTTGGTTGACAGTAATGTTAAAGATTTAACCTGCATTTCCAACAACGCCGGTGTTGATGATTTTGGTTTAGGATTATTGCTTCAAAAAAAGCAAATTAAAAAAATGATTTCCTCTTATGTTGGCGAAAATGCGGAATTTGAACGTCAAATGCTTTCAGGAGAATTAGAAGTTGAATTAACTCCACAAGGAACTTTAGCCGAAAAATGCAGAGCTGCACAAGCCGGAATTCCTGCGTTTTATACACCTGCAGGTTACGGAACAGAGGTAGCAGAAGGAAAAGAAGTTCAAAATTTTGATGGAAAACCCCATATTTTGGAGCACGCTTTCAAAGCGGATTATTCCATCGTAAAAGCTTGGAAAGGAGATCATGCAGGAAATTTAATTTTTAAAGGTTCCGCAAGAAATTTCAATCATCCTATGGCTGGAGCAGGAAAAATTACGATTGCAGAAGTGGAAGAGTTGGTAGAACCGGGACAATTGGATCCCAACGAAATTCACATTCCAGGAATTATGGTTCAAAGAATTTTCCAGGGTGAAAATTATGAGAAAAGAATTGAACAAAGAACGGTGAGAAAAAAATAATTTGGAAATGTGGTAATTTGTTAATGAGTTAATTTGTTAATGAAATTGTTTATAAAAAACATTTTCAGATTACCTCATTATCACATTATCACACCATCACATTACCACATTAAGAAAGAATAATCTTCCTTTCTCCAATCTGCTGTCTCCACATTGCGTAATACAATCCTTTTTCATCTAATAAATTGGCGTGAGTTCCGGTTTCTATAACTTTTCCACGTTCTAAAACATAAATTTTATCGGCATGCATTATCGTACTTAATCGATGCGCAATAAGTACCGTAATTTGCTCTTCATTTTCAGAAATCTCCTTAATAGTTCTTGTAATTTCTTCTTCGGTAATACTATCTAAAGCCGAAGTTGCTTCATCAAAAATTAATAAATGCGGTTGTCTCAGTAAAGCTCTTGCAATAGCAATTCTTTGTTTTTCACCGCCGCTCAATTTCAAACCGCCTTCTCCAATAATGGTATCAATTCCTCTTTCCGCTCTTTCTAAAAGAGGAATACAACTCGCTTTTTGTAGGGCAATTTGTAGTTCATTTTCAGTGGCATTAGGATTTACAAAAAGTAGATTTTCCTTGATCGTTCCTGCAAAAAGTTGCGTGTCTTGCGTTACAAAACCAATTTGATTTCTCAGTTCCTCAAAATCAAATTCTTTTCCGTCAATTCCATTATATAAGATCTCGCCTTCCTGAGGTCTGTACAAACCTACCAAAAGCTTCACTAAAGTACTTTTTCCGGATCCTGAAGGTCCCACAAAAGCAATGGTTTCTCCATTTTTAACATCGAATGAAATTCCATTTAATGCTTTATATTGTGCAGATTGATGTTTGAAAGAAACATTTCTAAATTCTAATTCTTCAATAGCGCCAATGGTTTTTGGTGAAAACGGTTTTGGTTCTGGAGATTTTTTCATCAATTGATCAAAATTGCCTAAGGAAGCTTGGGCTTCACGATAAGAAATAATGATATTTCCGATTTCCTGCATCGGTCCGAAAATAAAAAATCCGTAAAACATCAGCGATAAATATTGACCCGGAGTAACAATATCCTTAAAAATTAAATACAATAGAGTAAATGTAATCATCTGTTGAAGAAAATTCACCATCGTTCCTTGGATAAAGCTTAAAGAACGGATGTTTTTTACTTTTTTCAGTTCAAGTCCTAAGATTTTGTAGGTGTTATTATTCAGTCTGTTGATTTCTTGAGAAGTCAGTCCCAAACTTTTAACAATTTCAATATTTCTTAAACTTTCGGTAGTACTTCCTGCTAAAGCTGTGGTTTCAGAAACAATGTTTTTTTGAATGTTTTTAATTCTTTTACTCAAAAGATTGGTGACGAAAGCAATTAGAAAAATTCCCACTGTATAAACCGGCATTATTGACCAATGCAAACGAATGGCATAAATGGATACGAAAATAATACTCACCAAAATTCCGAAAAAAACATTGATGAAATTATTGATAAATTTTACACTGTCTTCTCTCACTTTTGTAAGGATAGAAAGAGTTTCACCACTTCTTTGATCCTCAAATTCCTGAAAAGGAAGCTGCATCGAATGCTGTAATCCATCGGTAAAAATTTTGGCTCCAAATTTTTGAATAATCACGTTCACTACATAATCCTGAAAAGCTTTTGCAATTCGGCTTACCATTGCGGTACCGATTAATAGTCCAAGAAAATAATAAACACCATGATACAAATCGGTTCCATGTAAATATTCATACAAATTTCTAGGTAAAGTAAGTTCCTTATCGAAAAATTGTGGATGCGTAACCAAATGATCAAGAATATTTCCGGTAATTGCAGGTGCAAAAAGTGAAAAAACCTGATTAATAGTTGCTAAAAAAAGGGATAAAAAAATCAGCCATTTGTAAGGCTTTAAATAGTTGAAAAGAGTTTTCATAATTCTAAAATCGTTGCAAAAATACTTATAAATTTTGTGGAAATACTTTTATTCTTTCAATTAAGAAAATAGCACTTTTATATTATAGACTAATTCTGTAAATTGCGGTACAAGAATTTTAGAATGTTAACAAAAGAGCAAATTGCACAAAGAATTTC
>JAEZWE010000187.1 GCA_023420435.1 Bacteroidota bacterium | reverse complement strand
GGCTGCAAACGGTTATTCTTCCTACGGAAACCAAATCGGATTGGCAACAACGCACGTTTCCGAAATTTATCACGACGGTTACAAAGCCAAAAGAATGGAAGTCGGTTTTGTTGCAGGTGCTGTTCCGAAAGATTGGGTGCGACGTGAAAAACCCGAAAACGGTGACATCGTCATTGTTTTAGGCGGTGCAACCGGAAGAGACGGAGTTGGCGGTGCAACTGGAAGTTCGAAAGAACAGGACGAAACATCGATTCACACACTTTCCACGGAAGTGCAGAAAGGAAATGCGGTGGAAGAACGAAAAATTCAGCGTCTTTTTAGAAATTCGGAAGTCACGACTTTAATTAAAAAATCCAATGATTTTGGAGCAGGTGGAGTTTCCGTTGCGATTGGCGAAATTGCCGATTCCCTCGAAATTAATCTCGATATTTTGCCTTTGAAATACGAAGGTTTGAACGGAACCGAACTCGCCATTTCCGAATCTCAGGAACGAATGGCGGTGGTGATTGACGCATCTGATAAAGAAAAATTCATACAATTTTGTGAAAAAGAAAACATCAAAGCCGTTGAAATCGCAAAAGTGACGGAAAGCGGAAGAATGCAAATGTTTTGGAAAGGATACAAAATTGTGGACTTGAGCCGAGAATTTCTCAATACGAGTGGAAGAAGTAAATTTCAGAACGCAAGAGTTTCTCATTTAAATGAAATTGCTTCAACAAATATAGAATTTACCGAAGAAAATTTTCTTAAAATTTTGTCCGAAAAAAATGTCGCTTCGCAAAAAGGTTTGGTTGAGATGTTCGATGCTTCGGTTGGCGCAACTACGGTTGCAATGCCTTTTGGTGGGAAATTTCAAATGACGGAAACTGAAGGTTGCGTTCAAACTTTACCGATTTTGGATGCCCAAAATGTGGAAACTGTTTCCTTTGCAAGTTGGGGTTTCGATGCGGAAATTTCCGAGCAAAATTCAATGATTGGTGCAGCAAATGCAGTGGTGGAATCTGTGGCAAAAATTGTTGCAATGGGCGGGAATTTCAGAAATATCCGACTCAGTTTTCAGGAATATTTTGAAAAATTAGGAAACAACCCCGAAAAATGGGGAAAACCTTTGGCTTCACTTCTCGGAGCTTACGATGCGCAAATGCATTTCGGACTCGCTGCAATTGGCGGAAAAGATTCAATGAGTGGAAGTTTTCAGGATATTAATGTTCCACCAACTTTGATATCTTTTGCGTGTGCAAACGGTGAAAAATCAAATGTCATTTCGCCGGAATTCAAAAATGCAGGAAATTTTATTTACCATTTCCATCATCAATCTCAAGAAAACGGACTTCCGAATTATGAAAATTTAAAATCGGTTTTTGATTTTATTGTTAATGAAATTAAAGCAAAAAATATCGTTTCCTTAAAAACCATTAAAGACGGTGGAGTTGCGGTTGCGGTCGCAAAAATGTGTTTCGGTAATCGATTGGGAGCGGAAATTTCTCTCGACGAAAAATTCATTTTAAATAAAAATATTGGCGGATTCATCATTGAATCTTCCGTTGAATTACATCACGATTTATTAAATAAAATTGGAGTTGTTAATAATTCAGAGTTTTTGACCATTCAAAATTCAAAATTCAAAATTCAAAATTTGTTAAAAGCCAATTTTGAAACGTTCGAAGAACTTTTCCCAACGAAAGAAAAAGAAAAAATCGAAATCAATTTTGATGAAAACTTGAACGGAACAGAAAAAAAATCCATCCACATTATTTCACACAACATAGGAAATCCACGGGTTTTTGCGCCGATTTTTCCGGGAACCAATTGCGAATACGAAACGCAAAATGCCTTCCGAAAAGAAGGCGCCATCGTCCATTCGCTACCGTTAAAAAACTTGAATCACCAATTGTTGGAAGAAAGTTTGGATGCGTGGATTTCGGAAATTGAGCAATCCCAAATTTTGGTTTTTTCCGGTGGATTTTCTGCAGGAGACGAACCGGACGGAAGTGCAAAATTCATCGTAAACGTCCTGAAAAACGAAAAAGTGAAAAAAGCCGTTCACGAACTTTTGGCTAGAGATGGAATGATTCTCGGAATTTGCAACGGTTTTCAAGCGCTCGTAAAATCGGGATTATTGCCCTATGGTGAAATCCGAGATTTGGATGCTGCTTCACCAACTTTGGCGCACAATGCTATCGGAAGACATATTTCGCAAATGGTTGATGTAAAAGTGATTAACGATGATTCACCTTGGTTGAAAGGAACGAAAAACCAAATTTTTACGATTCCGATTTCGCACGGAGAAGGTCGATTTATGGCTTCGGAAGAAGTGCTTTTGGAATTGTACAAAAAAGGACAAATTGCAACACAATATATTGATAAATACGCAAATATTGCACACGGAATGCCTTTTAATCCCAATAATTCGTTGTTTGGAATTGAAGGAATTACGTCTGAAAGTGGGAAAATTTTCGGAAGAATGGGACATCCGGAACGTTTTGCAGAAGGCTTGATGAAAAATATTCCTACCGCAAATTATCATAACATTTTCAAAAATGGAGTGGAGTATTTTAAATAATTGAGAAATAAATGATCATGGTTGAGTAAGATGGATTTAAAATTACTCAACCTTTTAATTAAACATATTTTCCGTAAATTAAAATTCCGACAAAGATGGAGGAAATGGCTAAGATTAAAACTGCGCCTGCAGAAATATCTTTTATCACTTTTATCCTCATATCGAATTCCGGCTGTATCATATTACAGATTTTTTCTATGGCAGAATTAAAAAACTCTGCACTTAAAACAGCAAAACAAACCATCAAAATGATAGCGGAATCGGTGGGATTTAATTTTAAATAAACAATCAGAAAAAGGTTGGTAATAAGTGCTAAAATTTCAATTTGAAAATTTTTTTCATAACGCAACATCTGAAAAATACCTTGAAAAGCATTAAAAAAACTTTTTATAATCCGCATTTTTTGCATGGAAAATTTTTACGAAGATATTTAAAAATAATCTGAGTTTAAAAACATAAGAATGTTGATAACTCATTTTTTTAATTTTTTAATTTCGTAGTCAATTGCTTATATTTGTAGAAATTAATTTTTGAATATGAAATTCATCGTTTCGAGTGGAGAATTGCAAAGAGCATTGCAAACGGTTAGTGGAGTGATTTCTAGCTCACAATCAAGACCAATACTGGAAAATTACCTTTTTGAATTAGAAGAAAATAATCTTAAAATAACGGCTTCAGACGGTGAAACTACCTTGGTAACTTCGCTGGAAGTAAAATCCGATGATTCTGGAAAATTTGCTGTTCCTGCAAAAATTTTTCAGGATTTTGTGAAAACTTATGGTGAACAGCCTTTAACACTTTCTGTAAAAGAAAATGCAGAAGGTACAGGGAGTCTTTTAGAAATTTTGGACGAAAAAGATAATTTTGCGGTGGCTTTGGATAATGCGGAAGATTATCCTGAACTTCCTGAATTTGATGCAGCGCAAAGTGTAAAAATTCCGGCAGGTGTTTTATCTGAGGCTTTGAACAATACCCTTTTTGCAACTTCCAATGATTCTTTGAGACCTGTAATGACAGGTGTTCTGTTTCAGTTTAAAGAAGATGAAACCAACTTCGTTTCTACAGATTCTCACCGTTTGGTGGTTTATAAAAGAACGGATTTGATTTCTGAACCCATGGAATTTATCATGCCGAAAAAACCATTGTCTATTTTCAAAAATATTTTAGCGAATTCTAATGAAGAAATTACCATTGAATTTAATGAAAATATGGCGAAATTTTCCTTTGGAAATAACATCTGGATTTGCCGTTTAATCGATGGAAAATATCCTAATTATTCAGCGGTTATTCCTAAAGAAAATCCTAATGTTCTTACTATCAACAGAAATTTGTTGCTAAGCTCAATCAGAAGAGCTTCTATTATGTCCAATAAATCAACAAATCAGGTGCGCTTTAAATTGTCAGGAAATATTTTGCATCTTCACGCAGAAGATACAGAATATGCAAACAAAGCGGATATGCAGATTCCTTGTGATTATAATGGTGATGATATCAATATTGGCTTCAGCTCCAAATTTTTAACAGAAATGCTTTCTGTAATTGGTTCTGATGATATTACCATGAAAATGTCTCAACCTAACAGACCAGGAATTATTGAACCTGTAGATGGTTTAGAAGAAGAAGAAAATCTGTTAATGCTTTCGATGCCCGTTATCGGAATGTAATTTTAAAAAATATAATTTTAAAAATTTGAGATTTGGAATTCAAATCTCAAATTTTGTTTACGTCTATGGAAATTCTGATCATTTTTGCTTTAGTTTTACTCAACGGAATTTTTGCAATGTCCGAACTTTCTTTGGTCTCTTCAAGAAAATTTAAATTAGAAAAAGCGAGTAAAAAAGGCAATAAAGGAGCCAAAAAAGCTTTGGAACTTTCTGAAAATCCATCCAAATTTTTATCTACCGTACAAATAGGGATTACTTTAATAGGAATTGTTTTAGGGTTTTACAGTGGCGATGCTTTAACCAATAATTTTGAAGCGATAATTTCAAAAATAGAATTTCTTCAACCTTATGCAAAGCAAATTGCAGGACCGGTAATTGTTGTATTTATTACTTATCTGTCCATCGTTTTGGGCGAGCTTTTTCCAAAACAGTTGGGGATGATTTTTCCTGAAAAAATTGCGGTAAAAATTGCGCGTCCAATGGATGTTTTGTCCAAAATTACGTCGCCTTTTGTTTGGTTGCTTTCCACTACTAATTCTTTATTAATGAAAATTTTTGGTATTGATAAATTAAGTGATCATCAGGTTTCTGAAGAAGAAATTAAAGCCATCATAAAAGAAAGTGCAGAAGTTGGGGAAATTGAAGATATTGAGCACGATATCGTAGAGCGTGTTTTTGAGTTGGGCGATACCAAAGCTGCTCATTTATTTACCTATAGAAATCAAATTCATTATCTGAAAACGGAAGATTCTAAAGAGGAAATTTTGAAAATTATTTCTGAAAATCCACATTCTATTTATCCTTTAACAGAAGGAAATAATTTAGATAAAATAGTAGGAGTGGTCGCTTTGAAAGATATTTTCAGAATTTTACACGAAACAGATTTTGAAATTAGGACTATCGCTAAAGCTCCGGTTTACCTAACAGAAAACACCAGTGCTTACAAAATTTTAGAAAATTTCCGGGAAAAAAGAATCCATTTCGGAGTGGTTGTTGACGAGTATGGCTCCACAGAAGGAATTATTACTATGGACGATTTAATAGATGCATTAGTGGGAGATATGTCGGATGAAATTTCAGAAGAAACCAGTATTCAACAAAGAAATGAAAACTCTTGGTTTGTGGACGGACAAGTTTCTTTAAAACAGTTTATAAAGGAAATTCCTATCGAAATAGATGAAACTTTTTTTAAAAATATTCTTACCGTTGCAGGTTTTGTTATTCATCAAAATAATGGACTTCCAAAAGTGGGAGATCGCATAAAATTCGATAATTTTGAATTTGAAATTTTAGATAAAGACGGACAAAGAATCGATAAAATTTTAGTTAAGAAAAGATAAAAATGAAAATATCAAATAATTGGTTGAAAGACTATATTAAGACCGACCTTAAATCTGAAAAAATTGGAGAATATCTTACCGACATTGGTTTGGAAGTAGAAGGAATCGAAAAATTTGAGAGCATCACGGGCAGTTTGGAAGGTATTGTTG
>JAEZWE010000135.1 GCA_023420435.1 Bacteroidota bacterium | reverse complement strand
GTGCAACCTCGGGAATTTTGGCGCAACAATATATTTTAGCAGATGGCGGTTTCAAATCTTATGTTGGAACTACAGCAAACCAATGGATTACTTCTTTAAATGTAGATTCCCACGTTTGGAAAATGTTTAATGTGTATGGAGATGCCGGTGTTTATAAAAACAAAGGAAAAAATGCAGAATTTATCTGGGACAGTGGTGTAAAACTTCGTTTGATTCCCGATTTTATAGAAATTTATTTCCCTGTTTATTCTTCACTTGGTTTTGAGCCTTCTTTTAAAGATTATGGTGAAAGAATCCGTTTTACTTTGGTATTTAATTTGGGCGCTGTAGCGAATACTTTGCGAAGAGGTTGGTATTGATTGGGGATTAGGGATTAGTTATGAATTATGAATTTAAATATTCTTGAGCAGTTCTTTGGGACTGTTTTTTTGTTGAAAAAATTGATGCGTAGCTTTGGTTAAATTCGTACGTTTCATTTCATGAATTGATGCGTATGAATTTGGAAAATGATACGGATGAGTTTTATAAATCATACGTCTTAATTTCGATATTGATATTAACTAGTATAAAGACAATATTCCTAAAAAACAAAAAACCACCGAAGTTCGGTGGTTTTTTTATCGAAATAAGGTTTTCTTATTTTTTCAAGATTTTTTGAGAAACTGCCTCTCCGTTAACAGTACCTGTAACAATGTACATTCCCGGAGCAAGATCAGAAACTTCAAGGTTGTTGTTTTCAGAAACAGAAGCAGATCTTACTACTTGTCCGTTCATGTTATACACTTTAACGTCTGCTTTAGTTCCAAAGTTGATTTCATTGTTTACCATGGTGTTTCTAACGAAGTTTGATTTTACAGAGGTAATATCCGAAACAGAAAGAGCACCTGCTTGATATGTTCCAGCTCCTGTAAGAGTTCCAAAAGCTGTTCCGCTTTGACACAAACCTTGCCCATCTAAAGAGGCTAAAGGTGCAATCGTCCAGTTAGCTTGCGTGAAACCTCCGTCAGGACCTGTACTATTGTTTCTTCTTGCATAGCTATCTGTAGTTTCCCAAGTTGTACCTGATCCATCAATATCAGAAACTCCCCATTGGTCAATAACTGCTTGAGTTGATGTATTAATTATTCTTACTCTATCATCTCCATTTAAATTCATAGTTTGGTGTTCAATACTCTGAGCAGGAATTGCGGTAGGAAATTCTGTGAAAAAATTATCATAAGTACTATCATAATAAACATATACGAAAGTATTTGTTAATGTTCCCAAAGAACTTAATGAAAGACTTGTAGTAGCTGAAGTTCCCCAAGTTGTATTCGCATTTGTCTGGTTTTGCAAAGTATATTGTGTAAAATCAACAGTTCCTTTTGCATAAATTTCCAATACTTTTGGTGTTCCTCCTGTACAATCGCAATCAGCTATCATTGTAATTACAGGTGTCTGTGCAGAAACAGTAGCAGAAACAGCAACCATCCCTAAAATTGTAAAGATTTTTTTCATAATATAAATTTTAAATTAATTTTCTTGAGGCAAATTTACGAATTTTAAATTGGTGTGGTAAAGAAACAACTTTTAAATTAATGTTAATTCCTTCCATAATTTCCACAGAATAATTTCGTTACTTTTACAGCAAAGGTTTTCAGAAGATTTTGTTCAGAAAAATAGTTTTCCACATTTTGTTTTTTTTCGGGTGTTGTCTTACAAACTCCCAAATTTTCACATGGAAAAACCCCAACCTTCCAAAAGATTCCACCAAAAAAGACTCCGTAATCGCTGCCAATATCGAAAAAGATTTTTTTACCCGCGATACTTTGGATTTTGTAAAACTCGGAAACAAGCTCATAATTGATGAAGCCGTTTTGGTAAAAAACGACCGACAAAGACTTTTGGGAGACCTTAATTCCAAAGGTTCTATTATTCGTGGCGTTACTTTTGGAAATAACCAAGGTTCGTCTGTTCAAAGTTCTATGGATCTTCAGATTACAGGAAAACTTTCGGAAGATGTTAGCGTTTTGGCATCCATTTCCGATCATAATTTACCGATACAAGCAGATGGTTATACCCAAACTTTGGAGGAATTCGATAAAATTTATCTGCAGCTCAACATAAAAGAAAAATCAATCATCAGAGCTGGACATCTGGATTTGGTGGATGAAAATACTTTTTTCGGAAAATACCAAAGACGAAGTATGGGTTTGCAGTTTCAGACCAATTTCGGGAAACAAAACAAAACCTTTATCGATGTTTCTGCAGGAATTGCCCGAAGCGAATTTCACCGAATAAGGTTTCAGGGTATCGAAGGAAATCAAGGTCCTTATCGTTTAACCGGAAGAAATGGCGAAAATTTCATCACCATTATTTCGGGATCAGAACAGGTTTTTATCGACGGAATTTTAATGAAACGCGGCGAAAATTTGGATTATATTATTAATTACAATACAGGAGAGTTAACTTTTACCAGTTTCAGACCTATTTTCCAGCAGAATTTCATCACGGTTTCTTACAATTATACCAACCGAAATTATTCCAGATATCTTTTCACCGGAGGAATTCGACACGAAAGAGAAAAATTTCGAACCGGCTTCAACTGGTTTATGGAAAATGATAATAAAAATGCGCCACTTGCTTTGAATTTATCCGAAGAAGATCAATTGGTTTTGGTAAATGCGGGAAATAATGCGGAATTAATGTATGCTCCATCAGGAACTGTTTCGGAATATGATGTAAACAAAATTCTTTATCGTTTGGTAGCAAATCCTAACGGAAATTTTTACGAATTTTCTACCGACCAAACACAAACGCTCTATCAAGTTGCTTTTACGTATTTCGGAGCCGGGCTTGGTGATTACACCTTAAAACAAACCACCAACAATGGACGTGTTTTTGAATTTGTTGGCGCCAATTCAGGAGATTATCGTGCGGTAAGAAAACTTCCAGCGCCACAAAAATCTCAGGTTTTTTCTTACAATGCAGAATATTTGCTGAATGAAGGAAAAATAGGAACCGATTTTTCTTTCAGTAATTATGATGTCAATTTATTTTCTTCACGAGATTCCAATGAAAATTTGGGATACGCCGGAAGAATTTTTGGAAATAAAACCTTTACCAAAAACAACTGGAAAGGAACACCAAGCTTTGAGTTTCAGCACATCAGTTCACAATTTCACATTTTAGACCGAATTAATAATGTGGAATTCGCCCGCGATTTCAATTTGACTCAGGAATTTAGCGGAAGAACACAAAACCGATTTATTTTCAGTTTTCTGAATCAGTGGAAAAATCTTTCTTTTCTGAATTACCGATTGAATTATCTAGATGAAAAAGCTTTTTACAAAGGTTTAAAAAATGATTTGGATTTTGGCTGGCTTTCAGGAAAATTCAACACCAAAGGAAATTTTTCTTACCTCGACACCAAATCGGATTCCCAAGACACGAAATTTATTAGAAGTGGCGTTGTTTCTGAATATCAAGGTAAAAAAGGAAGTTGGGCTGTTGGTGGAAGTTTGGAACACAACGTGAAAAAATTCAATGAAACCAATCTTTTTGATGTAACGAGTTTTAGCTGGAAAGAAATTTTTGCTCAGAAAAGAATTGGTGATTCCGCAAGAACAAAATTGCTAACCAAAGTGTATTTCCGAAGCAATGATTCTATACGAGACAATTCACTCCAAAAGATGAATAATATTTTAGGATTAATGGCGGAAAGTCAGATCATTAAAACCGAAAAAACGACTTTAAATGCTTTGGTTCATTACCGAAAATTTTATTATGAAAGTCAGTTTGTTGAAGCCAATCAAAATCGCGATTTTGTGGTTGGAAATATTTTGTACAACCAGCAATTATTTAAAAACGGAATGCGTTTGCAAGCTTTTTACGAACTGGGAAACGGACAGGAAGCACAGCGTGAATTTCAATATTTGAAAGTTACTGATGGACAAGGAGTTTATAAATGGACGGATTATAACAGAGACGGAATACAACAACTGGACGAATTTGAAATCGCAGAATATGCCGATTTAGCGCAATATATAAGGGTTTATACCAATACGGTAAATTATGTTCCGTCCAATAAAAACAAATTACAGCTTGCCCTTTTTGTTAATCCTGCTGTAATTTTCAATTCAGAAAATGCATTTTTGAAACGTTGGAATTTCAATATTTCGTTAAATTCCCAAAACGCTTTTTACAAAAAAGATAAAGTACTGATTTTAAATCCGTTTGAAAAAAATTCGGATCAAATTTTGAAAAACCAGAATATTTTGGCTACAGCGCAATTTAATCCAACAGATAAATCAGGCTGGAACGGAAATTATCGCTTTATCAACAACCAAAACCTCATCAACGCCAATTTCAGTAACGAAGAAAATGCACAAACTTCCAATTTTCTGAATATTGGTTATTGGTTTAATAAAGATTTTCGGGTGGATTGGGAAAATTCGGTTCATCACATCGAAAATTCTTCCCAATTGTTCAGCACAAGAGATTACATTTTAAATAATTTTGAAACCAAACCAAAGGCGACTTATAAATTCACCGATGCTATACAAGCGGAACTTTCTTCGGCTTTTCGCCAAAAAGACCGAGCTGACGGTGAAGAACTTTTGAAAACTTTTGATGTTACGGGAAGTTTGCAATGGGATCGAAAGAAAACTTCTATTCGCGGAAGCTTTTCTTTTATTGATAATAAATTTGGTGGAAATTCCTTTTCCATAGTTGGAAACCAAATGTTGGACGGTTTAAAACCCGGGAAAAACCAAGTTTGGAGCGTTTTTATTCAACAAGCCATAAATTCTTTCATCATGTTGAATATTAATTATGAAGGAAGAAATTCCGGTGAAAGAACGATTCATATTGGTTCTATGCAAGTAAAAGCCTCTTTTTAAAAAACAAAAGATATTCCCAAAACTGTAAATTGGTATTTTGATACTTTAAGCTTATTTTTGCAGAATGCCAAAAATAGGAAACATACAACTTCCGGATTTTCCACTTTTGCTTGCACCTATGGAGGATGTAAGTGATCCGCCTTTCAGAAAATTATGCAAAATGCATGGTGCTGATTTAATGTATTCTGAATTTATTTCTTCAGAAGGCTTAATTCGTGATGCCATGAAATCCCGAAAAAAACTAGATATTTTCGATTACGAAAGACCGGTTGGAATTCAAATTTTCGGTGGAGATGAAGAAGCAATGGCGATGTCCGCAAGAATTGTGGAAACCGTAAATCCCGATTTGGTGGACATCAATTTTGGTTGTCCGGTAAAAAAAGTGGTTTGTAAAGGGGCTGGAGCCGGCGTTTTGAAAGATATTGATCTGATGGTTCGTTTAACAAAAGCAGTAGTAAATTCTACCCATCTTCCGGTAACGGTAAAAACAAGATTAGGTTGGGATACTTCCAACATCAATATCGATGAAGTTGCTGAAAGATTGCAGGAAGTTGGTATAAAAGCTTTGACGATTCATGCCAGAACAAGATCTCAAATGTATAAAGGAGAAGCAGATTGGGAACATATTTCCAGAATTAAACAAAATCCGAATATTGAAATTCCCATTTTTGGAAACGGTGATGTCGATTCACCTGAAAAAGCTTTAGAATACAAAAAAAAATACGCTTGCGACGGAATAATGATTGGTAGAGGAGCTATAGGTTATCCATGGATTTTTAATGAAATAAAACATTTTTTTAAAACCGGAGAAAATTTACCGGAACCAACAATTGAAGACCGTTTATTAGCCGTAAGACAACACGCAGAATGGAGCGCAGAATGGAAAGGTGAAAGAACAGGATTAATAGAAATGCGGCAACATTACAGTAATTATTTCCGCGGCATTCCTCATTTTAAAGAATGGAGAAAGAAATTTTTAGAAGTTTTCACGCTTGAAGAAATGGATGAGTTGATTGGACAGGCTTCGGAGTTTTATAAGGAGCATCAGTTTGAGGAGAGATGAAACAAAAAACCACGGCTTTTACCGTGGTTTCATATTTTCTCAGGGAAAATTAATATCCTGCGGAACCTTCTTCATTTCTAATTAAAGCCAAAGCCGAAGAAGTGCCGATCCTTTTCACACCAAGATTAATCATTTTTTCGGCATCATCGGGAGTTCTTACGCCACCGGCCGCTTTTACAGGAAGTTTCCCGGCGTTATTCAGCATAATTTCAATGCCTTCAAAAGTGGCACCGTTTGGTTTTCCACCTTCGGTTTGGTAGAATCCGGTAGAAGATTTAACAAAAACCATTTCTTCTTTTCCGGCAAAGTTTTCTGTAACCCAGCCGTTGATTTTCAAAGTGATGTCTGCAATTTGTTCATCAGTTAAAGCAGCAATTTCGATGATCCATTTGGCAATTTTTCGGCTGTCGAGGCAGAGTTTGGTGCATTCAATTATTTCCTTTTTAACCAAATTGAGGTTGCCTTTTTTGTATTCTTCGTAATTCAAGACAAAATCCAGCTCATCAGCGCCGTCTTCAATGGCTTTTACGGCTTCTGCGAGTTTTTCTGCTGTGGAATACGTTCCTTCATGAAAACCTATAACTGTTCCTATTTTTACTTCAGAATTTTTATTTGAAAGATATTCTTTCACCATTTTTACATAATCCGGACGGATCATTACCGCAAATATTTTATGTTCGATGGCTTCATCTGTTAATGAAAGAACAGTGTGTACCGTTTCTTCGTCTGAAAGTCCGGACTGAGCAGGGGTTTTCAGGTAAGTTGAATCTAAATATCGGTTAATTTCCATAATTTCATTTAAATTTGAAAAAGTAAAATTAAAAAAAATAATCATCCTCTGGTGAGAAGATGATTATTATCACATAAGATAGTCTATTTTTTCATACTTTAAGCTGTCTGCTGATGCTCTGTTCCAGGGAAATAAAAGTTTCGGTTCTGGTAACGCCTTTCAATTTCTGAATTTTGTTGAGAATTTGCATCAGATGGTCATTATCGATACAGAAAACTTTTAAAAAAACTGTATAATTTCCTGTGGTGTAATGAGCTTCTACCACTTCATTTACTTCTTTTAAAGCTTTAATAGCATCCTGATAATGACTTGGCTGATCCAGAAAAACACCAATATAAGAAACTACTTTATAACCAATTTTTTTAGGATTGAGGAAGGAAATTGAGTTTTCGATAACGCCTGCTTGTTCCAGTTTTTTAATTCTTTGATGAACTGCAGTGGTGGATATTCCCACATTTTTGGATATCTGGGCTAAAGATGTTTTTGCATTATCCATCAGCATATAGATAATTTTTTTATCTACCGCATCCAAATGGTAACCCAAGTTGTTTGCACTTTTCATTTTTCTATTTTTTTACTTTTTTTTATTTTTCCAATTTTACAAGTACAGGAAAATGATCGCTATAACCTCCCAAATAACGGGTTCCTGCGTAGGTTCTAAAAGGTCTTCCCTTAAATTTTTTATCCCAATTGCTTAATTTTTCATGGTTGAAAATGGCTGCCTTTGAAAATCTCAATGGAAAATTTTCGGAAAAAAATTCTTTTGAAAGGAGTATCTGGTCAAAAAGAAGTCCAAACTGATAATGAAATGTTGAAAATTTTCGGTTTTGAAAAAGTTCTAAAAAAGGATTATGAAGCATTGGATTTCCTTGAAAATCCAGAGCAACATTTTTTAAATTTTCTTCGTTAGGGTTTTCATTAAAATCGCCACATAGAACGATGGCTTCATTTTTCAGGGAAAGTTCATGGATTCTTTTTCTGATGGAATTAATAATATAATCTCTTTTTGGCTTGTTTACATCTTTTTCTCTTTTGGAAGGAAGATGAAATACAAATACATTGATAATTTCGTTTTTGTATCGGGTTTTGCAAAATAAAATATCTCTTGTGGTATCGTAATTTTCAGGATTTTCGTCGGGAATTTCAAAAAAGAAACTGATGGGTTCAGATTCAATAATTTCAATTTTCGATTTATCGTAAAGAAGTGCTACATCAATTCCTCTTTCATCCATCGATTCGTAGTGAACAATTCCAAAATTATCATTGAAAGGATCAAGTTTAATTAATTCATTCAAAACTTTTTCGCCCTGAATTTCGGAAAGTCCTATGAGCATAGGCATTTCGTGCTGCTCTTTTATAAGTTGAAAAACGTGGGCAATTTTAAATAGTTTATTCTGAAATCTTTTGGGAGTCCAGTTCGGAAGTCCTGTGAAAGACTGCTTTTGATCTATTGAGATCTTTTCTACAGGAAAGTAAAAATTTTCAGCGTTGTAAAACAGGATTAACTCTTCTGATTTTAAGCTTTGGGTAAAGAAATCTTCCATGAACAAATGCAAATTTAATATTTTTTTTCAATTATCCTTAAATTCTTTTAATGCAATATTTCATTATGAGAATATTTTTTTATATTTTTCTTAAAAAAAAATGCATTTTATTATTTTATGAAAAATGAATTTAATTATTTTATGAAAATAATAAGTTCAAAGCAAATGGTTTATCACTAAATTTAAAAACCAATTAGTTAAAACCTTATCACTTAAAATTAAAAATGTGATATTTATGTTTATATTTACCTCCACAAAAAAAACATTTTATGATTAAATATTTATATCCATTATTTTTTACGCTGTTTTTATCTGTAGAAATTTTTGCACAACAGCAAACTGTTACTTACACGGTAAATCCAGCAACTTTTAACGAAACTCAATCGGTAACAATTACCGTTAACGGAAGCAGTGTTAATGAATCAACTTGGGGAGTTACCAACAACTCGCTTTACATTTGGGCTTGGTCTTATGATCATGCAACAAACACGAGCCAAGATTGCCCTACAAATGGAACTTGGACCGCTTCTAATGCATCAAACAAGTTTACTTATAATGCAGGAACTGATACCTACACTTTTACTTTTGTTCCAACAACGTTTTTCAACAGAACAGGACTTTCAAAAATGGGATTTCTGGTAAAAGCTTTGGATGCAACAGGTGATAAAAAATCTCAGGATATTTATGTAAATATTGGTGCTTTACAGTTTTTAACTACAACTCCAGCAAAAAATTCTGTAAATTTTGTGGCTGCTGGAAGTTCAAATAGTATTTCATATACAACTTCTGTAGCTGCAAACTGGACACTTACAGCAAATGGTTCTCCGGTTCATACAGTATTAAACTCAGCCTCTTTTTCTTATAATTATGTGGTAAATGGAGATGCCAACATGGTTCTTACGGCAACTAATGCAAGTGATAATTCTCAAGTAATGAGTTCTAATTTCACTTATTCTATATCTCCAACGGTACAAAGTGCTCCAATGCCAGCTTACATGCGACAAGGAATCAATTACGATCCTTCAAATCCTACAAAAGTTGGTTTAGCGCTTTATGCTCCGTTAAAATCTTTCGTGCACGTTATCGGAAGTTTCAATAACTGGACCATTGGTTCTGGATATGTGATGAAAAGAGACACCACAAATCCTGATATTTTTTGGATTGAAATTACTGGATTAAACGCTCAAGAAGTTTATACCTTCCAATATAGAACAAACGATGGTATTAAAGTGGCAGATCCTTATTCAAAATTAGTTTTATCACCAGATGATGATCCTTGGATTGAAGCTACAGATTATCCAAATCTTCCCGTTTATCCTGCAGGACAACAATATGACGTTTCTGTCATACAAACCGGAATGCCGGCCTACAACTGGACGGTAACGAATTTTGAAAAACCTGCAAAAGAAAACCTTTTCGTTTATGAACTTTTAGTAAGAGATTTTACTGCTGAACAAAACTGGCAGTCTTTAATCAACAAAATTCCATATTTGAAAAGTTTAAATATCAATGCTGTAGAATTAATGCCTGTGATGGAATTTGACGGAAATAATTCTTGGGGTTACAACACCAGTTTTCATTTTGCATTAGACAAAGCCTATGGAACTGTTGATAAATTCAAAGAATTTATAGATAAGTGTCACCAAAATGGAATTGCTGTAATTTTGGACATCGCATTTAATCATGCCACTGGAAGATCACCAATTCAAAGAATGTGGAGCACTTCAACCAATGGAGGTTATGGTGATGTTGCTG
>JAEZWE010000131.1 GCA_023420435.1 Bacteroidota bacterium | reverse complement strand
CATCCAATATGGTGACGAAATAAAAAAACAGGTGAAAGCTAAACATCAAGTTTCTCCTGATGATGAAAATGCAGTTCGTGTAAGAAACAACGCCGAAAACACTAAAGACAGTTTTCAATTTTTGTTTATTTTAACCTTAATTGTAGGATTTATTGGATTGGGAACGCTTCTCGCCGGAATTATCGGAATCAGCAATATCATGGTATATATTGTGAAAGAAAGAACTCAGGAAATTGGCGTTCGAAAAGCCATTGGTGCAAAACCCAGAAGTATTGTTGCCTTAATTATTCAGGAAAGTATTGTGATTACCGTAATTTCAGGATTTATAGGTGTTGGTTTGGGTGTATTAACTTTAAAACTCATCGGAAATCGCTTTGAAGATTATTTTATTATAAATCCTAATGTTGGATGGGGACTTATATTTGTCGCTTTCATTTGTTTGGTTTTATCGGGATTAATTGCAGGATTTGTTCCCGCTTATAAAGCAAGCAAAATAAAACCGATTGAAGCTTTGAGAGCTGAATGATGTGATGTTGTGATGATGTGATGATGTGATAATGTGAAGGTAAAAAAAATTTGAAATCATAAAAATTTACCAATTAATTTTGAAAGTTAAAAAGGTTAAAATCAAAATCGGATGAATATCGTTTTCAAAAAAGACACCTGGCAGGAAATTTACCATTCCTTGCGCAAAAACAAACTCCGCACCTTTCTTACCATGATAGGCGTTGCTTGGGGAATGTTTTTGTATGTGGCACTTTTGGGCGCTGCCAAAGGAATGGAAAACGGTTTCGACAAATTATTTTCAGGATTTGCCACCAATACCATTTTTATGTGGGCGCAAAGTACCAATATTCCCTACGCAGGATTTGCCAAAGGAAGACAAATGGAACTAAAACTCAGCGATATTGAAATGCTGGAAAAGAAAATTCCGGAAATCGATTATATTTCTCCACAAAGTTCACGCGGAAGTTTTGGATCTGCAGGAGAACAAATGTCGCGAAACGGCAAAACCGCCACCTACACTTTAAACGGAGATTATCCTATTGGAAATAAAATTTCAGAAAAAAAATTAGTTTTCGGAAGGTATTTAAATGACGCCGATATTGCTCAAAACAAAAATGTCATCGTTATAGGACAGGAAATTTATGAGAATTTTTTCGATCACAAAAAACAAGAAGATCCTATTGGAAAAAGCATTAATGTAAAAGGAATTTTCTTTAATGTTATCGGTGTATTTTCAGTAAAAAGAGGTGGACCAATGGAAAGTAACAACTCTTCTTACATTCCGCTTTCTACCTACACCAAAATGTATAATGACGGCGAAAATGTGGGTGTTTTTTCCATTGTCAGCAAACCCAATGCAGATCTTTCGGTAGTGGAAGAAAAGATAAAAACCGAAATGAAGAAAAAATACAGTGTTTCACCGGAAGACACCAATGCTTTCGGAAGTTTTAATTTGGGGAAAGAATTTAAAAAATTTACCGGTTTTTTGAAAGGAATGCAGTTTCTTACCATCATTGTAGGAACCTTAACGATCCTTGCCGGCGTTATTGCCATTTCCAATATTTTGTTGATTACCGTAAAAGAAAGAACCAAGGAAATTGGAATCCGAAGAGCTATTGGAGCAAAACCGGCAGAAGTACGAAACCAAATTTTATTGGAAAGTGTCGTTATTACTTTAGTTTCCGGTTTATTGGGTTTTATGTTTGGAATTTTACTTTTGGCTTTGGTAGATATGTTTACCCGAAATCAAGACAGTTTTCCATTTTATAATCCAACAGTAGATTATTCTAACGTTTTTGGCGCTATGGCAGTAATGGTAACGCTGGGATTAATTGTAGGAATGATTCCTGCCCAAAGAGCCGTGAAAATACGACCAATTGAAGCTTTGCGAAGCGAATAAAAAAATTAAAAATTAAAAAAATAAACTAGCTATATGAAAAAGAAATTCACCTGGAAAAAAGCCCTTTATATTTTTTTCGGACTTATTTTGGCTATTGCTTTTATCTTCGGAATTGTTTATCTCATTAAATCCAATTCCCAACAAAGTGAAGCTTTTCTTACCAAAAAGCCCGAAGTAAAAAATATGGAAGATAAAGTAATGGCTACAGGAAAAATTGTTCCTCGTGAAGAAATCGAAATTAAGCCCAACTTGTCCGGAATTATCGATAAAGTTTTGGTGAAAGAAGGAGATCATGTTTCGGTAGGACAATTGATTGCCACTTTAAAAATTGTTCCCAGCATCCAAAGTGTAAATGCCGCAACACAAGAAATCAACAACGCCAATTTGCAAATTTCCAATGCAAAATTAAATCTTGGAAATCAGCAAAAGCAATACGAAATGCAGCAAAAACTGTTTAGTCAAGGTGTAATTTCCAGACAGGAATATCTTACTTCGCAACAGCAATTTCAAAGTGCGCAAATTCAGTTAAGAAACGCTAATCTCCAATTACAGACGGCACAAAAAAATCTGCAAATTGCCAGAACTGGTGTTACACCGGAACTTCAAGGTCTTGCCACAACACAAATACGATCAAAAGTGAACGGAACTGTTTTGGATGTTCCCGTAAAAGTAGGAAGCCAAGTTATTGAGGCCAATCAATTTAATGCAGGAACCACCATTGCTTCGGTTGCTGATCTGAATTCCCTGATTTTTGAAGGCGAAATTGATGAAGCACAAGCCGGAAAACTGAAAGAAGGTATGGAGATGAATATCTTAATTGGTGCTTTGCAAAATAAAAAATTTCCGGGAAAACTCACCATGATTGCGCCCAAAGGAACCGACCAAAACGGAACCATAAAATTTCCGGTGGAAGGTGAAGTGTACAATCCTTCTGACTCTTACATTAGAGCAGGATTTTCTGCCAATGGTGAAATTGTTCTCAGTTCACAAAAAAATGCGCTTTTGTTAGATGAATCTTTAATACAGTACGAAAAAGTAAACGGAAAAGACCAACCTTTTGTGGAAGTGAAACAAAAAGACGGAAGTTTCAAAAAAACAAATGTACAATTGGGCGCTTCAGACGGAATCAACGTTCAAATACTTTCCGGAATTTCCAAAGATGCTGAAATAAAAGTCTGGAATCCTTCCAACAAGGACAAAGAAGCTTTAAAAGAACAAAAATCAAAAAATTAAAAAACAGAAAAAATCCTGAAAATGAGCATTTCAGGATTTTTTATTTTTTGCGGAAAAGTAATACCCCGTTTAAAAAAGTAAGCAATAACCCTAAGGTTACCCAAACCGAAATACTTCGGTTTTCATCTTGCTTTATTTCAACTTCTTTGGAAGCCATTTCTGAAAGTTTCTGACTTTGTATGATGTAGTTTTTCGCTTCTACAATTTGATCCATATTTTTATTAAGCAAAGCGTGCTGTGAAAAGTAAACTAAATTTTTTCTTCCTATAAATCCTGCAATCCAGTATTCGTTGGAATTTTGCATGCGGAGATATTCAATTCGGTAATGATCGGTACGTATTTTCCCAGAATGCTGCATTTCAAATTGTTTTTCAGCATTTTCTCGGTTTACGATCAGGATATAAAAATCTACAGGCTGCGGAAGTTTATTAATAATTTGTAAACTGATAGCGTCTTTCACAAAATTATCCGAACTTTTATTGACAAACCAAACTGCATAAAAAGCTATTGCGCCCAAAACAAGCAACCAACGAAACAACCGCGGTTTCCAAAAACGGTTATTTTTTCTGAAAACGGAAAGCCCTAAAGCCATTAACAGAAATAGAAAAACGATAAAAGCGAAATTCTCCATGAAGAGCAAAGATAGCGTTTTTTACAGGTTTTCGACGTTCCATTCTTGATAAAAATGTTTGAGAAATTGCAACATGAATTCATGCCTTTCCACCGCAATTTCTTTTCCTTTCGCAGTATTCATCAAATCCTTCAACAAAAGTAATTTTTCGTAAAAATGATTGATGGTGGTTCCTTCCGATTTTTTGTATTCTTCTTTGGACATATTCAGTTTTGGGGAAATGGAAGGATCATATATCAGGTTATTCTTAAATCCACCAAAATTAAAAGTGCGCGCAATTCCTATCGCTCCAATAGCATCTAAACGGTCTGCATCTTGCACAATTTGAAGTTCTATGGGAGGATTTCCCTTTAAATTTCCTCTATTTTTAAAGGACATATTTTTAATGATGAACAAAACCGCTTCAATAATTTCTCCAGAAACTTCCTGATTTTCTAAAAAATTTCTTGAAATTTCTAAGGCTAAGTTTTCATCTCCATTATGAAATTTGGGATCTGCGATATCGTGTAAAAGTGCGGCTAATTCAACTACTTTTTCATTACAGTTTTCAGTTTCTGCAATTTTTTTGGACAATTTCCAAACCCTTTCGATATGGAACCAATCATGTCCGGCTTCTGCTCCATAAAGTTTTTCTTGAACGAAAGCTACGGTATTTTCTATCCAATTATTTTTCATTTTTTCTTTTTAAACTACCCCGTCAAAAATTTTAAAAAATTTTTGACACCCCTTTAAAGAAGCGGAATTTTACAAAATTTCTTCTAAGACAATATTCCACAAATTTTTATTGTAGGATCGGAAAAAATTAATGTGACCAATTTTTTTTTGGGGAGATTCTGTG
>JAEZWE010000059.1 GCA_023420435.1 Bacteroidota bacterium | reverse complement strand
GTGTAAATCCACAATTCCAAAATATTTTCCCTGATCGGTAACGATTAATTGACCAATATTTTTTTCTTTCAGAATTTTCATGGCTTCTTTAGCGAGATCATTCTTGTCAACCGTTTTTGGATTTTTACTCATGATTTCAGAAGCTACAACATTGGTAACGTCCTCGTTGTTGTTCATTAACATTCTTCTTAAATCACCGTCAGTTATAATTCCAAGAATTTCTTCATTTTCTGTTACCACCGTAACGCCATGTGTTGATCCGCTTACAGAAATAATAATTTCACGAATATTGGCATTTTTTGAAATTTGCGGTTTTTGCGGAGAGAGAAACTGTTCCACTTTTGCGGTAAGATTTTTCCCCAAACTTCCGCCAGGATGAAATTTTGCAAAATCAGTTTCTTTAAAATTTTTAATTTCCATTAAAACCACCGCTAAAGCATCTCCTAAAGCCATTTGTACTGTGGTAGAACTTGTTGGAGCCAATTTATTGGGGCAAGCTTCTTTCTCTACAAAAGTATTAAGGACAACATCGGAATTTTCGGCTAATTTGGATTTTAGATTTCCTGTCATTCCTATTAATGCGGAAGAATATTCTTTAAGATAAGGAACCAAATTCACAATTTCCGGAGAATTCCCGGAATTCGAAATACATAAAACCACATCCTGCTTTTGTATCACGCCTAAATCACCATGTATAGCTTCAGAAGCATGTAAAAATTGGGAAGGAGTTCCTGTTGAATTAAGTGTTGCAACAATTTTATTTCCTACGTGTGCTGATTTTCCAATACCTACAATAATTAGCTTTCCACTTGCTGAACTAATGATTTTTACAGCATTTACAAAACTTTCATCAATCCGGTTTTTCAGCTTTTCAAGTTCAGAGATTTCAATTTCCAGAGAAGTTTTTGCCAAGGAAATAAGTTGATGATTTTCCAAAATATAAGGATTTATTTTTAAAAATTTAATTTTCTTTTAAGTTGAATTTAACTTTAAAATTAATTATCTTTGGTTAAATGCAAATTTAGCAAAGAAAATTGAAGAATATTAGTGAAGAATTTGGAAACTTTATTTTATGCAATTCTCACCTCAAAAATAAATTCATCATTAGAATATGAAAGCACAAAACACCGATTTATCTAAAGAATTAAAAAAATATTTCGGTTTTTCAAAATTTAAAGGACAGCAAGAAAAAATCATCCAAACATTATTAGCCGGTAATGATGTTTTCGTTTTAATGCCTACAGGAGGTGGTAAATCATTATGTTATCAACTTCCGGCGTTAATTTCTGAAGGAACTGCCATTGTGGTTTCACCGCTTATTGCCCTGATGAAAAATCAGGTAGATGCAGTAAACGGACTCTCTTCCGATGAAGGAGTAGCGCATGTACTGAATTCATCTTTAAACAAAGCCCAAACAAATCAAGTTTTCAGTGATATAAAATCCGGAAAAACAAAACTTTTATATGTAGCTCCGGAATCGTTAATAAAGGAAGAATATTTGGAATTTTTAAAAGAAGTAAAAATATCTTTCGTCGCTATTGATGAAGCCCATTGTATTTCGGAATGGGGACACGATTTTCGCCCGGAATACAGAAATTTGAAACTAATTATTGATAAAATTGCCGAAGTTCCGGTAATTGCTTTAACGGCAACAGCAACCCCTAAAGTTCAGGATGATATTCAAAAAACTTTGGGAATGACCAAAGCTACCGTTTTCAAGGAAAGTTTTAACCGTCCTAATTTATTTTATGAAGTTCGCCCCAAAATAAATATTGATAAAGAAATTGTAAAATTCATCAATCAAAATAAAGGAAAATCGGGAATTGTTTATTGTTTGAGCCGACGAAAAGTAGAAGAATTTGCCCAACTTTTGCAAGTAAATGGTATTAATGCGCTTCCTTATCACGCAGGATTAGATCAAAAAACGAGAGTGGCCAATCAAGATAATTTTTTGATGGAAGAATGCGACGTTATTGTCGCCACCATTGCCTTCGGAATGGGAATCGATAAACCGGATGTACGATTTGTGATCCATTATGATATTCCTAAATCTTTGGAAAGTTATTATCAGGAAACCGGAAGAGCAGGAAGAGATGGGGGAGAAGGTTATTGTTTGGCATTTTACGATCCTAAAGACATCGAAAAATTAGAAAAATTTTTAGCACAAAAACCGGTTTCAGAACGAGAAATCGGATTACAGCTTTTGAATGAAGTCGTAGGTTATGCCGAAACTTCGATGAGTAGAAGACAGTATATTTTATATTATTTTGGAGAATCTTTTGATCCGGAAAAAGGAGATGGAGCCAAAATGTGCGACAATTCTGTAAATCCGCCAAAGCTAAAAGATGCTTTTAAAGATTTGAAAACACTTTTGGAAGTAACGCACAAACTGGATGAAAAATTCAGAACTAAGGATTTAATTAATATTTTGGTAGGAAAAGAAAGTTCAGTTACCAAATCTTACCGTTTAGAAACCCATAAACTTTTCGGAATCGGAAAACATGAATCTGATAATTATTGGAAATCTATTATCCGACAAGCCACTGTTCAAAACTATCTCCAAAAGGACATTGAAACGTATGGTGTTTTAAAAATTTCTGAAAAAGGAAGAAAAGTAATTGATGGAACTTCCAAGGAAAATTTCTTGATTGCAGAAGATCGGGAATACAACTTGGATCAATTAAAATCCAGTTCCGAGAAAGTGGAAGTGCAGGCTGGTGGAGGTTTAGACCAAGTTTTATATGGGCAACTCAAAGAATTGAGAAAAAAAGTGGCAAAAAAACACGAAATTCCTCCTTATACGGTTTTCATGGATCCAAGTTTAGAAGATATGACGACGCAATATCCCATAACTGTTGAAGAAATTGGCAAAGTTTACGGTGTTGGTGAAGGTAAAGCCCGAAAATATGGAAAAGAATTTGCCGATTTTATCGCAAAATATGTAGAAGAAAATAATATCGAGCGAACACAGGATATGGTGCTGAAAGGCGTTGCCAATAAATCCAGTCACAAAGTTTTTATTATCCAAAATACCGATAAAAAAATTGATTTAGAAGATATTGCCAAAGCAAAAAATCTTTCGATGAATGAGCTTTTGAAAGAAATGGAAAGTATTGTTTATCAGGGAACTAAACTCAATATCAATTATTATATTGAAGACAATTTTGATGAAGATATCGTAGAAGAATTTATGGATTTTATGAAAGGTTCAGAAAGCGATTCGATGAAGATTCTTTTATCAGAATTTGGTGATGATTTAAGCGATGAGGAAGTAAGAATGTTGCGGATTAAGTTTATTTCGGATGTGGCAAATTAATATAAAAATGAAAAAATATATTTTTGGATTATTGCTTATTTGTACAAATTTTTTATTTGCCCAAAAGTTGGAATATAACCCCAATAAAGCACCGATAGAAGTTGAGAATGAAGAGATTGCTAAACCTAATTTTCAAAAAAAAGGGTATAGAATTATTT
>JAEZWE010000057.1 GCA_023420435.1 Bacteroidota bacterium | reverse complement strand
ATCCTTATTTTAATCAAGTTGCCACACATTCTTATAGTGTTTTTAATGATTTTAATCATACAAAACCGGCAACACAATATTATGTAAACCGAGTTTTGGAACAGTGGATTACAGAATTTAAAATTGATGGTTTCCGTTGGGATTTAACCAAAGGCTTTACACAAAACTGTACCAATAACGAAAGTTGCACAAATACTTATCAACAAGATCGTGTTGATATTTTGAAACAGTATGCAGATTATCAATGGAGCTATGATCCAACTTCTTACATAATTTTCGAACATTTAGGCGCCGATAATGAAGAACAACAATGGGCAAATTACCGATTAAATGAAGGAAAAGGTATCATGATGTGGGATAATTTGAACGGCCCATTTGGTGAAAACACAATGGCACAAGGCGGAAATAGCAATGTTAATCGTTTAGATTTTGAAAATCACGGATTCAGCAACAGAAGAAATATCTCTTACGGTGAAAGTCATGACGAAGAAAGATTGATGTACAAAAATTTAGCTTACGGAAATACGGGCGGAACAGCTCCGGCAAATGATTTAGGAAATGCTTTTACAAGACAACAAGCTTATGGAGCTATCCTTTTAACACCTCCAGGTCCAAAAATGATTTGGCAATTTGCAGAACTTGGATACGACCAAAGTATTTACCGTTGTACTAATGGAGTAAACAATTTTCCTGGAGATGCTGATGGAACTGGAGATTGTAAATTGGATCCAAAACCTTCTGCATTTTCACTTTTCTATGATATTGATTTCTTTAGACCGACCATTAAAAATACTTGGGCAAAAATCATCAATATCAAACGTGCCAACCAAGTTTTTAATACCACAACTTATACGGTAGAATCTGGAAATTTAATGCCTAAAGTATATATTTGGAATGATGCATTACCATCAACAGAATTGAAAAACGTGGTTGTACTTTCTAATTTTACAACAAATCCACAAAATATTATTCCTTATTTTCCTTATGCGGGAACTTGGTATAATTTAATGGACAATACCTCTTTTGCAGTTACCAACACTTCCGCTCCTATTACGCTTCAACCTGGAGAATTCAGAATTTTTGGAAATAGAGCTGCTGCAGTTTTAGGAACTTACGAAACTACTTCTCAAAAAGATGAAATTTCATTGGTTCTTACAAAAAATCCTGTGGTTTCAGAAGTTGCTGAACTAAACTACAGCAATGCTAAAGGTGGTACAATTTCAGTTTACGATTTCAGTGGAAAAGTTCTTAAAACGATAAAACTTTCAAAAAATGAAGGTACGGTAAGTTTTGACGTTAATGGATTTGCAGCCGGAACCTACATCATCCAACTAAGAGCAGAAAATGGAAACGCCACTACGAAGATGGTTGTAAAGTAAACCTTCTTTTTTCCAAAAAAATAAAACCAGCGAAACTTAGATTCGCTGGTTTTTTTAATCATCATTTGTGCTCTTACTATTGAAAAATTTAATTTGTCATGGGTACATTCATTAGTTTCAGTCCATTTTTTACTGCTGTTAAAGATTTTTTATCATCAATAAAATACCAGTTGATTTTTTTATCTGAAACTGTGTAATCGTTTTTATAATGAAAAAATATTAGTCCTTTTATTTCCGGATACTCTTTTTTCATGGTTTCAAAAGCTTCTTTATACCATAAACTTCTGTTTCCTCCGTAGCTTAAGCTTGCAAATTCCGTAATCATGATGGGTTTGTTGAATTTTTTCATGGTTTCATAATTCTTGGACATAATTTCTTTAAAGCTATTCCAACTACTCCAAGAAACTGCATTTCCATAATTAAAAACACCGGCTCCAACATAGTCAACGTAATCATCTCCAGGGTAATACTCTTCAAAATAATCATAAGAAGGATGTGGATTCCAAATCCAAATGCCATTGGGAGCGCCAACATTTTTAAAAATATCGTGTACATGTTTCCACGCATCAACATAATCTTTTGCTGTATTGTTTTGTGGCCCCCATGGATAACGATAAGGGTCGTTCAATTCTTCGGCAAATCTTAAAAATAGAGGCTTTGAAACTTTTTTAGCTTCTTTTGCCCATTCTATAATATAAGAATCATACGTTTTTTGTGAAATGGAAAACATTGAATTTTTACTTCTAATTTCTGGAGCAGGAATTCCTGGAAATTGTTTTGCATCAAAATCAGTAACCCAAGGTTCCCATGTAATTACAGGAATTGAGCCTAAATTAATAATAGAATACACTTCTTTCAAAGGAAATTTCTGCGAATCCTTACTTCCCCAAGCCGAAAATATATGTATGAGAGGAAAAACCGTATTCAGACTATCTTCTAATTTCTGAATTTTATCGAAAGCTCCGGGTGAATTATCATCGGAAGAACCGGTTAAAAATATTTTTGGATTTTTTAGATCTTTTATATTTCGTTTTAGCCAAGCCAATTTTTTTTCACGAGTATTTTCTTTGGATTTTAAAATCAGTTTTGTTTCTGTGGTTTGAACCACAACAGCTAATTCATTAAAAACAGTTTCAATAGGTCCTTTTGTTGCTTTTCCAGCTTTAGTAAAAGCATAAACGATTAAACAACCTGCTAAAAAAAACACGAGTGATATTATAATTCTCATCTTTACTTTTTTAAATTTTTCTTAATCCGTCTTCTAAGGAATATTTAGGTTTAAAACCTAATTCTGAAATTTTGGTATTATCACCTGTCATATCCCAAATTTCATTTTCTCGATAAGGTATCGCTCCGAAATTGAGGATCGGTTTTCTAAAATTTTCAGCAATATAAAGTGCCAATCCTTTCATCGACAGCGATTTCCCTCTACAAATATTAATGGTTTGTTGTTGTGCTTTTTTATTTTTTAATACTATTAAAATAGCTTCAACTACATCTTCTATATGGAGTAAATCCCTTTTCTGATCTCCGTTGGTCATGTTAAATTCTTTTCCCTTCTTTAAGGTTTCCACCAATTGCGAGATAAAAAAATTTTCGGGCATCTCTTTTCCGAAAAAGTTAAAAATCCGCAAAATGGTGTATGTAAATTTTCCAGATTTTCCCATCATTTTTATGGCATTTTCTGAAAGCAACTTGCTTAGAGAATAGAAACTCGTAGGATCGGGCTGCATTTCCTCGCTAAAAGGCGGTTTGTTGTTTCCGTAAATTTCACTGGTGCTGGCAAAAACGAAATGAACATTTTCTATATTTTCGCAAGCTTTTAAAAGATTTAAGGTTCCTGTAAAATTTGTTTTTAAAATTGGGTCTAAATAGTTTTTATCTCTTGTCCTGTTCAAATCTGCTGCTAAATGAATTATCACAGAAGGATTTATTTTTTCAATTAGTTTTTTACTCGCTTTTTCATCAGTTATATCCAATTCAAACTCAAAATCAATACCCGTTTTTTTTCTTGTTGTAACCACACAATGCATCTTCTTTTTCTGCAGTTTTTTCACAAGATGTTTGGCGAGGTATCCATTTCCTCCGGTTACTAAAATTGGTCTTTCTATTGTGTCCAAACTAAATTTTGTTTTGTTGCTGTATTAATATAATCTGTTATGTTTTTTTCGGTATCCACCATCCCATTTTCATAAAAATTTCTGTACCAATTGATGGTTTGCTTCATGGTTTGGTCAATATTCCACACGCCTTTCCATTTCAAAATTTTTCTTGCTTTGGAGCAGTCTAACATCAATAAATGGGCTTCATGATTTTCTTCTTTGTGTGTATAATTCGCTTCAATTTTATTCCAATGCTTTTTTGAAAATTTCAAAACTTCGTCAACCGTAATATTGCTTTCTAATTCAGGGCCCAAGTTCCAGCCTTCTGCGAAGGTTTGGTCTCCGATTAATAGTTTTTCGCCTAACAGCAAATAACCACTTAAAGGTTCTAAAACATGTTGCCAAGGCCTTGTTGCTTTAGGATTTCTAATTTCTACAGAATCATTTTTTGATGCTGCACGAATAATATCCGGAATAAGACGGTCTTCAGCCCAATCTCCACCACCGATAACATTTCCTGCTCTTGCGCTTGCCAACAAAACATGATGTTTTTTTTGAAAATTTTCTAAATTAAAAAACGAATTTCTAAAAGAATTTGTCAAGATTTCAACACAACCTTTCGAAGAACTGTAAGGATCATATCCTCCAAAAGAATCATTTTCTCTGTAACCATAAATCCATTCTTTATTTTCGTAGCACTTATCACTTGTAACGTTTACAATTGCTTTTACAGAATCTGTATTTCTGCAAGTTTCCAAAATGTTTAGCGTTCCCAGAACATTCACTTCGTAGGTTTCTATTGGATGATGATAGGAATACCTTACTAAAGACTGGGCTGCAAGATGAAAAACAATTTCGGGTTTTTCTTTTTCAAAAATTTCTTTCAATTTTGAAATATTTCTGATATCTACATAATAATTTTCTCCTTGAAAATCAAACAATTGATAATGATTAGGATACGTTTTGGATTCCAAACTAACACCAATAACTTCTGCTCCCAAAAGATGAAGCCAATGTGATAACCAGGAACCTTTAAACCCGGTATGACCAGTAATTAATACTTTCCTGTTTTTATAAATTCCTGAAAAAAGTTTTTCAAAATTTACCATACTTTCCATGGTGCTTTTTCCGATTCCCACATTTCTGTTAATTGATTTTTATCCCGCAAAGTATCCATTGGTTTCCAAAAACCATGGTGTTTATACGCATACAGTTCATTGTCTTTAGCCAATTTTTCCAATGCATCAATTTCCCAAATGGTATCGTCTCCTTTTTCGATGTATTCAAAAACTTCTGGCTGACACACGAAAAATCCACCATTTATCCAACCTCCTTCTCCTTTTGGTTTTTCTACAAATTTTTCAACTCTTTCCTCATTGTCGTTAAAATGAATCCCACCAAACCTTGCTTCTGGTTGCACCGTTGTCATAGTTACTGCTTTTCCATGTTTTTTGTGAAATTCTAATAGTTCAGGAATATTTACATTTCCTAAACCATCTCCATAAGTCAATAAAAATGGTTCATCATTTACAAAATCTTTTGCCCGAAGAATTCTTCCACCAGTCATTGTATTGAGTCCTGTATCGACCAAGGTAACTTTCCAATTTTCATTTTTCTTTTTTAAAACTTCCATACTTTGTTTACTAAAATCAAAAACGACATCATTTTCATGGAGAAAATAGTTGGAAAAATATTCCTTGATTACATACGATTTGTAACCTAAAAGAATTACAAAATCATTAAATCCATAATTGGAATAAATTTTCATAATATGCCACAAAATAGGATGACTTCCTATTTCAACGATTGGTTTTGGTTTTTTATCGGATTCTTCACTTATTCTGGTTCCGAAACCACCTGCAAGAATTAAAACTTTCATAGTATATCTGTGTTTTTAATTAGTGAAACATTTATTTTTTCCCAGGCATACTCTTCATTTAAATGCCGAGATTTAAATGCGATGAGAATTCCTAATAAAGATTGAACGGCAACAAAAAAAGCAAAAGCAACAATATGCCAAGTTAAGGGTGAGTTTTCAATTAATTGTCCTTCAGAAGTCCAATAAGTTCTTTTAACCACCAAAGCTGATAATCATAATATGAAAACGACGATATAAATTGCTAAAGGCAAAACATATATTGATACTGATTTGTTAATCGTTTTCTGTGTTGGGATATAGGGAATTTTCTTTTTGAAAATAGCAAGTAAAAATCCGTAAGTATAAACTGGCCAACAAACAAACTTTAGCATCATTCCTTTAAAATGAAACCCTTTTTCATTCTTGTAATCGCAAAGAAACCTTTGAACATAAAAATAAATGAGAATTGAAACAAGAACTATTAGTATTCCTCTTGTAAAAAAATCAGAAAGATTCATATTCAACGGAAGCGCACCAAAGAAAAAGTAAAAAAAAGGAACCAGCATGAAAAACAGAGTACAAACACCTGTTAAATAATAAGTTCCAATAGAAAAATAAACTAACTTTTGTCCAAAAGAAAGTTTAGAAAAATATTTAGGAAATTCTGAAAATAAAACTTCAAAAGCTCCTCTACTCCATTTCAGTTGTTGATTACAAAAAGAATTCAAATCTTCAGGAACAATTCCTCTGCTAACAATTACAGGATTATAAATTGATTTCCAACCTTTTGCATGAATTTTTAATGAAGTTAAAAAATCTTCAGCTAAACTTACGGCATGTCCACCAATGCTTTCCAAAGCTTTTCTCCGAAAAACACAATTCGCACCAATAGCAACTGCACTTCCTAAACCCAAAAATCCCATTTGGTAAGGCCCATAAAAATGATAAGTTTGTTCTGCGGCTCCATTGGCAACAAATGAACGGTATTGGTTATAATAACCTTGACTTACCTGTACAAAACCAACTTTATCATCCTCAAAAAAGCCTAATGTTTGATCTAAAAAATTGGGATAAACGATATGATCCGGGTCAAGAATTAAAATAAAATCCTCATCCGTAAGTTTTAACGCTTCATTAATTTTGCCGGCTTTTGCACCCGGCAAATTCGCTAAACTTAAAAAAGTGATGTTATA
>JAEZWE010000001.1 GCA_023420435.1 Bacteroidota bacterium | reverse complement strand
TGAAAGTGCTTTTCTGATGTTAGCGTCTTTGGTAAGTTCAGCAATTGTAGTTTCCACTCTTTTATAAATTTGATCAAATCCTGAAATAGAAATAATTTTTCCTGATTCATTCATTTTCATGTTGAGTTTATTTCCGGTTAAGGCTTTGTCCAATGTCCATTTATTTTTCAATGATTCTTCTTTTGGCGCTTTACTTTTCGTATCCACAGAAATGGTTTTTCCTTCTGCGGTTTGTGATGATTTTTTGGAAACAAAATTCACCGTCATATCGTAAACTCCATTTACAACATTGTTCACAGTGAAGGTAACTTCATCAGTATTATCTGTCGTCATGGTTTGTTTTTGTCCATCCGGAGCAGAAATCGTAATCGTATTTTTTTGATAGGTGGTAAAAGGATAGGTTTTTCCTTTCTCTAATTTGAAGCTTTGCTTGAAAATCCCTACAGAATCTTTAATTGCTGCTTTTTCCGCAATTTCTTTGGCAATTTTTGCGGTGTCTTCTACCGCAACTTCCATCTTAATGGTATCTCCAGTTGTTGGATCAATTTTAGTGATGGTTTTTGTTTCTTTTTTACAAGCAATCAGTGCTATAGATAAAAGCCCTAAGGCAAGAATTTTTTTCATTGAAATTTTTTAAATATTTAGGATATTTAGTTATTTTTTAATTTTGATAATTTCTGACGAACCGCTTCATACAAAATGGCTCCACAAGCGACAGAAACGTTCAAACTTTGTGTTTTTCCTTCTATCGGAAGTTTTATTTTTTCGTCTGCATGATGAAGCACTTCTTTGGAAATTCCGGTTTCTTCATTTCCCATTACAATAGCGCAAGGTTCTTTGAAATCGACTTCGTATAACAATTTTTGCGCCTTTTCAGTAGCTGCAAAAACGGAAACGCCACTTTGTTGTAAAAAATCAACAACGTGCGCTAAATTTTTTTCTTTACAAATTTTAATATTGTAAATAGCGCCTGCAGAAGTTTTTATAGCGTCTGAATTAATTGGGGAAGCGCCTTTTTCTGGAATAATTACTGCATCAACACCAACACATTCTGCCGTTCTACAAATCGCTCCAAAATTTCTAACGTCAGTTAATCGGTCTAAAATTAATAGAAATGGTGTTTTTCCTTCTTCAAAAATTTGGGGAAGAAGATCTTCAATTTTATAAAACGGAACGTCGGAAATAAAAGCAACAACACCCTGATGATTTTTTCTGGTAAATCGGTTTAGTTTTTCAATAGGAACGTAGTTTGGACGAATTCCGTGTTTTGATAATAACTTTTTCAGTTCAATATAAATCTCACCTTGCAAGCCATTTTGTAAAAATATTTTATCGATGGTTTTATCGGCTTCAATGGCTTCCATTACAGGTCTTAAACCAAAAATAAAATCGTCTTTTCTGTCTTCTTTCATGTAAATTATTTATGCTGAAAAAATTAAAATTTTTCGCCCATTATTGCTCTCTTTTGAGCCATTGCATACCCGTAATGCAAACTTTCGTGCATGTTATTGAAAATAATTGCATCTTGAATGTTTTTCAAATCCAGCCCAAAACTTGTGGTGTAAGGTGTATAATCCGAAAAAAAATCGGCATCATAATCTTTCATTAAAATTTTTGAAGTTTCGGTTAAAAGAAACCCTAAATCTTCAATTTCACTCTGTTGAACGTCTAAATTAGGAAGGGTTCCTTTTTTATAAGTGTCGATCCAATATTTATCAATTCTGAAAGGATTTCCGCTTAAATAATAATGCAGAAGCTGTTGTGTAGCAACAGTGTGCGCAATGTTCCAGTAGATGTTATTATTAAAACCATCTGGAATGATAACAAGCTCTTCCGGAGAAGTGTTTTGAAGCATTTCCAGCAAGTTTTTTCTAACTTGACGATGCGCCTGAAAATGATAATTCATTTTTTCTAAAAATTTGGTCAAAAATAGTGTAATTAGTTGAGAATGACAAAAAGGAGAGTCTTATTAAGTATTGATGTTTGCTCATTTTTTCAGAAATTTACTTGTTGAAACAACGATAATTTTCGTTTTAACAAACTTTAACGCAGTATTGGCATTTAATATGTTGATAGTTGCAAGTAAATATCGCAATTTTACCGATTAAAGAAGAATTTTAAAGTATGTCAGAAATAAATCAAGCAGAAGATATCAGACAGTTAACAGAAAAAGTAAGGGAACAGAATTACTTTTTTTCGCTTTTAAAACAAGAAGTAAATAAAGTTATTGTTGGTCAGGAATATATGATTGATCGACTTTTGGTTGGACTTCTTGGGAATGGACACGTTTTGTTGGAAGGCGTTCCTGGTTTGGCAAAAACTTTAGCGATAAAATCTTTGGCAGAAGCTGTTGATGGAGAATTTTCTAGAATTCAGTTTACCCCCGATTTACTTCCAGCAGATGTTGTCGGAACCCAAATTTATAATATCAAGGAAAATGATTTTTCCATAAAAAGGGGACCTATTTTTGCCAATTTTGTTTTGGCAGATGAAATTAACAGGGCACCTTCAAAAGTTCAGTCTGCGCTGTTAGAAGCTATGCAGGAAAAGCAAGTTACCATTGGTGACGAAACGATGCCTCTTCCTAAACCTTTTCTGGTTTTAGCCACTCAAAATCCGATTGATCAGGAAGGAACTTATATTTTACCTGAAGCACAGAGTGACCGTTTTATGCTGAAATGCCGAATTGAATATCCCGAATTTGAAGACGAAAGAAAAGTGATGAGAATGATTTCTACTTCTCATCAACCAGAGATAAAACCTGTTATTTCTCTTCAAAATGTGGTGGATGCTAAAATTTTGATTAATCAAATTTACCTCGACGAAAAAATTGAAAAATATATTTTGGATATGGTTTTCGCTACCAGATTTCCTGAAAATTATGGTTTGTCGGAACTGAAAAGTTATATCAGTTTTGGCGCTTCACCAAGAGCTTCCATTAATTTGGCAATTGCTTCCAGAGCTATGGCTTTTTTGAAAAACAGGGCATTTGTAATTCCGGAAGATGTGAAAGAAATTGCTAAAGACGTTCTTCGACACAGAATTGGATTAAGTTTCGAAGCTGAAGCTGAGGAAATTACTTCTGAGGAAATTGTCAACAGAATTCTTTCAAAAATTCAGGCACCATAAATCCTAAATAAATTGCAGATTTTAAAAATTTTTCTGTGCAAATAAAAGACATCGTAAAAAAAGTAAAGCAAATTGAAATTCGGACTCGTAAAAAGTCTGAACAAACCTTAATGGGGCAATATCACAGCGCTTTTAAAGGACAGGGGATGACATTTTCGGAAGTTAGACCTTACCAATTTGGCGATGAAATACGAAGAATTGATTGGAACAAAACAGCTCGTTTTCGGGAACCTTTCGTAAAAGTAATGGAAGAAGAACGAGAACTAACCATGATGCTTTTGGTGGATATTTCTGCTTCTATGGATTATGGAACAAAAACGCAGTTGAAAAGGGAATTTGTAGCAGAAATTGCAGCAAGTTTAGGATTTTCTGCAGCTGGAAATAATGATAAAGTTGGACTCATTCTTTTCGCAGATAAAGTATATAAAGTAATTCCGCCAGCAAAAGGAAGAAAGCATGTTTTGGCGATGATCAGTACTATTTTAACGGCAGATTATGTTCCTACGGAATCTAAAATTGATTCTGCCTTAGAATATATGATGGGGATTTTCAAGAAAAAATCATTGGTTTTTCTTTTTTCGGATTTTGAAGATGAGCTGGAAACCAAAATTTTAAGAGTGGCTTCCAAAAAACATCAACTTCTCGGAATGCGGATTTTTGATGAAAAAGAACATGAAATACCCGATGTAGGATACGGATTGTTTCGTGATGCAGAAACTGGAAAGCAAGTTTGGGCAAATACTTCCAGTAAAAGATGGCGGTATGAATTTGCTGAAGCACAAAGACAAAAAGTTAAAAAAATAGAAGAGGATTTTGAAAATTCGTCAGCCAATTTTCTGAACATTCATACGGGTGAAGATTATTCAAAATTACTCTATCAATATTTTCAGAAAAGATAAAAAATTAAAAAATTGAAAAAACTTTATTTCATCTTATTACTTTTCCTTGGGATTTTTTCTTTTTCTCAAACTTTGGGTTCAAAGCTTGATAAGAAAACCTTGGCTTTGGGAGAAGTGGGAACTTTTAGGATTGATATTTCCGGGTTGGGCGGTAAAAATGTACAAATTGCCCCGAAAAATGA
>JAEZWE010000218.1 GCA_023420435.1 Bacteroidota bacterium | reverse complement strand
ATCCAATCTCATGATGAACTGGAAAAAATTAAAAAAAATAGATGATACTTTGGATGTTTTTGCTTGTCATGGCGTTGGAGGAATTATGGGCATGATTTTAACGGCTATTCTTGCACATGGAGAAAATGCAAGTTTACTTCACGGAGGAATGGAGGTTTTTGCGCATCACATGATGGCTCTTATTTTGGTAGCTGTATTTACTTTTTTTGGATCCATTATTCTTTATAAAATTACCAATGCTATTATTCCATTGCGGGTAACCGAAGGTTCCGAGGAAATAGGTTTGGATCTTTCGCAGCATGATGAAAGTATTTTGTAAAATTTTTTTAGTTTTTTTTAATGCTATAATTTTTTTTTTTAACTGAATTTAACACCTTAAGCCGATTATTTTAAATGTTAAAATTATTTAACAAAAAAAGGTTCTGAATATGAGGGCTTTTAGAATGTTATTAAGTTTTAATTTATTTTTATTTTATAATTTATTTAAAAACCCTTAAACCTGCATTAATAGGATTCTTTTCTATTGCTTTTAGTTTTGCAATCAAAATAAAGAAGTAAAAAAGTGAAAAGAAATCTCCAGAAAATCTTGTTTCTGACCTTAACAGGAATGGTGAGTGTAGAAATAGCTGCACAACAAAAACAAGACACCATTAAAGAAAAAAAAATTGAAGAAGTTGTTGTAACCGCTTTAGGAATTAAAAGGCAGGACAAAGCTTTAGGGTATGTTGCAGAAAAACTGTCTTCAGAAACATTTACCGAAACTCAAAATAACAACTGGGCGCAATCCATGGAAGGGAAAGTTGCAGGTTTGAAAATTCAAACTGCGGGAGCGGGACCTTTAGGATCTTCCAGAATTACCTTAAGAGGCGAAAAATCAATGTTCATGGATAATAATCATGCCTTGATTGTCGTGGATGGAATCCCAATTAGTGATGGACCCAGAGTAAATTCCGGAACAGGAACTCCAGCTTATGGAGCAGGTTCTGGAGGTGATCTTCCTATTGATTTAGGAAATGGACTGAATAACATCAATCCTGATGATATCGAATCGGTTACTATTTTGAAAGGAGCTTCTGCAGCAGCTTTGTATGGTTCAAGAGCGGCAAATGGAGCGATCATGATTACTACAAAATCCGGAAAAAGTAAAAACGGAAAAATTCAGGTAACTTTTAATTCATCCTCCAGTTTTGATACGGTTTTGAAATGGCCGGATTATCAATATGAATTTGGACAAGGAACCTTAACAAAAAACTCGGCTGGAAATCTTTTTTATTCTTACGGAGCTTCTCCAGATGGTGTTAGTACCGGTGGAACAAGTAGTGCTTTTGGACCAAAATTCCAGGGACAATTTTATTTTCAATATGATCCAACTGTTGAAGGACAAAGTGTTGAACGCCAACTTTGGAGACCTTACAAAGACAATGTAAAAGGTTTTTGGGAAGTGGGATCTAATTATTCTAACAGTATTTCCATAGAAAATGCTAATGAGAAAACAAACTATAGAACTTCCTTAACCTATTTGAAAAACGAATGGATGATGCCAAATACAGGTTTCGACCGTTTGAATTTTGCTGGATCTATTGCGCACAAACTTTCAGATAAATTTAGAATTACCACGAAATTGGGTTACAACAAACTGAGCAGTGATAATTTACCGGCTACAGGTTATAACAACCAATCGATTTCTTATTTTATGATTTTTCAGAATCCCAATGTGGATTTAGCTTGGTATCAGCCTATTTGGAAAAACGGAAAAGAAAACATCGATCAGATCCATCCTTTTAGCTCTTTTATAGATAATCCGTATTTAATTGCCTATGAAATGTTAAATGGGGTCGATAAAAGAACCATTAATGGGAATATGATGTTAGAATATGATTTTAATCCAAATTTTACAGCGATGTTCCGCTCCGGAGTTGAGTTGCTGAACGAAAAAAGAACGGTAAAAAGACCTTGGAGTTCTGCGAATTATGTTTCAGGATTTTACAGAGAACAACATATTAATAATCAGGAATATAATAATGATGTTTTATTTACGTACAAAAAACCTTTGGGTGCAATAGATTTATCGGCATCATTAGGAGGAAGTATCCGTTATAACGAATATTTGATGAATGATTACCAAGCAGTAGGTTTAAAAATTCCGGGAGAATATTCCTTAACCAATGCGGTTTCTTTAATTACGAAAGTTCCAAAACCTTATGATGAGCAAGTAAACAGTATTTATGGATTAATGACTCTTAATTATCAAAACAAAATTTTCCTTGATTTTACCGGTAGAAACGACTGGAGCAGTACACTTCCTGCAGAAAATCGCTCGTTCTTTTATCCTTCTGTAAGTTCAAGTTTTATTTTGTCGGATTTATTTAACGTAAAATCTGAAAAATTCAATTATTGGAAATGGAGAGCTTCCTGGGCAAAGGTGGGAATTGATGGATCTCCGTATCAGCTAACAAAATATTACGATTTGGATGATATACAAGGTGGAGTTACCGTTCCTTCCGTATATCCAAACCCAAATTTGAAACCGGAAACCAATATCAACATCGAAACTGGGATGGATTTCGGATTTTTTAATAATCGTTTAAACTGGAGTGTTACTACTTACCAAAACAGTACAGAAAATCAAATTATCCGTATTCCGATGCTTTATGAAAGCGGATATTCTCATCGTTGGATTAATGCAGGAGAAGTAAGAAACCGCGGTATTGAAACCTCTTTGAATGCTACGGCAATCAGAAATAATAATTTCAACTGGAAAATTGGTGCGAATTGGTCCATGAACCGAAACAGAATTATGAATTTGCCGTCAGAATTCAACGGTGAACCTTATACAATGGCAACTGTTGGGGGTGTTGTTTACTTCAACGCCGTGGTTGGTGGTTCTTTAGGAGATTTGTATGGCTTCAAATTACTTAGAAATGCTGAAGGACAAGTTATTTATGGTTCAAACGGACTTCCTGCAAGACCTGCAAATATTGAAAAAGTAGGCAATGCTTTTCCGGAATGGAGAGCAGGTTTACAGAATGAATTTAATTACAAAAATTTCTCTCTGAGTTTTTCTTTTGATGGACAACTTGGTGGAATGGCTTATTCGCAAACCCATCACAAAATGTCTGAACAAGGAAAACTGAAGCACACTTTAATGGGTCGTGAAAATCCGGACGGAACGATTAATACCACTATTGTTGGAGAAGGAGTGGTGCAGAATGCGGATGGAAGCTTTAGTCCGAATACAACGCCGGTTTCTATTTCGGCATATTATGGAGATTATTATCGTAGAGCCAATGTTGAAACCAATACTTTCGACACTTCTTTTATTAAACTTCGTGATGCCAGAATTGGCTACTCTTTTTCAAAAGATTTGATAGGAAATTTAGGCCTTAGTGAACTTTCCGTCGCCATTTTTGGAAAAAACCTTTGGATGTGGACCGAGTTTCCAATTTTTGATCCTGAAGTGGCCACTTTGGATGATAGTACCATTACACCGGGTGTAGAAATTGGTCAATTACCGTCTGCTAGAACGGTTGGTTTTCAGTTAAATGTCAAATTCTAAAAATTTAAAAAAAATGAAAAAAATAATAATCAATATCGTTTTGGTTTGCTCTACAATTCTCATTACGAATTCTTGCAGCAGAACCTTTGAGGAAATTAATACCGATACCAGCAAAATTGAAAACCCTACAGCAGAAAGTCTTTTAGCGCCTGTTCAGTACGAAATGTCAGCGTATGGTTATAACAGAGCAGATGGTTTTACTTTTGAAATTATGCAAGTGGCTATTCCTTTCCCTAATGAAGGAAATACCTTGAGCCGATATTATTTAACAGAAAGTACAGGAGCAGGTTATTGGAACACCAGTTACAAATGGCTGAAACAAATAAAAGAAATGAGTGATTTTGCGGTGAAGGAAAACAATCCCAATATTCAAGCCATTTCAAAAGTTTTAAACGCATGGATCTATGCCAATCTTACCGATGCTTTTGGAGATATTCCATTTTCCGAAGCTTTGCGTATCGAAGAAGGAATTTCAACGCCAAAATTTGATCAGCAAAAAGATATTTATGTCGCACTTCTAAATGATTTAAAGTTGGCAAATACGATGTTTGATACCACAAAACAGTTGAAAGATTTGGATTTGTTCTATCAGGCGCAAAGTTCCGCAGATGGAATCTTGAAATGGAAAAAATTCTGTAATTCTCTCTCATTAAGACTTTTGGCAAGAATTTCCAAAAGAAACGGGGAAGTGAATGTCCACAGCAGAATTCAGGAAATTGTAAATGATCCTACCACTTTTCCAATTTTTATGAATAATGCAGAAGGTGTAACTTTAGATATTTCCGGTGTAGCGCCGTTTTTGCCACCCATTGCAAGACCTCAGGATTTCACGGCTTACCGAGCTGCCGGCGAATTTTTTGTTGAAACATTAAATAAAAATAATGATCCGCGTTTAAGCAAGTTTTTTACCCAGGCAAAATCTATTCCTGCAAATGCTAATATTGGCTATAAAGGAGCTCCTGCAGGTTACGCTTTGGGAAGTACATTCAATTATCAACCTTCCAACATGAACCAAAATTTAGCAAAAGCACCTTTGAAAATTTTAGTTTATCCTTACGCGGAATTGCAATTTACACTGGCAGAATTTGCTCAAAAAGGAATCATCACAGGAAATGCGCAAACGTATTATGAAAACGGAGTAAAAGCAACCATTGAACAATGGGGAAATACCGTTCCTGCCAATTATTTTGCTGATGCGGATGTTGCTTATAATGGAACTTTGGAAAGAATTATGTTGCAGAAATATGTGGCTTTATTTTTTGTTGATCAACAGCAATGGTACGAACAGCGAAGAACCGGTTTTCCGGTAATGCCTAACAACGGAGGTTTACTGAATAACGGAAATATGCCACAAAGAATGCCTTATCCTACCAATCCTAGAGTGATGAATTCTACCAATTATAATGCAGCGGTTCAACAAATGGGTGGTGATGATATTAACGTAAAAATGTGGTGGAACAAACCTTAAAAATGAAAATTTTAATTTTATTTATTTTAATTTTTACCACTCTTGTGAAAGCCCAAACTCAAATTATTGCCCATCGTGGATTCTGGAAAACCAATCCGGAAACTACCGAAAATTCTTTGAAAGCTTTGGGAAATGCTATGGATTTGCAGGTATATGGATCTGAGTTTGATGTTCGGATGAGCAAAGATGGAAAACTGGTCATCAACCATGATGAACATCATGGAAAAATGGAAATTTCGGAAACTAATTATGCAGATTTAAAAAAACTGAAACTTTCCAATGGTGAAAAAATTCCGACTTTGAAAAAGTATCTCAAATTGGGAAGAAAATTTGAAGATATGATGATGATTGTAGAGTTGAAACCTGCCAAAACAAAAGCTTTAGAAGATGAAATAGTGAAAAAAACAATTCAGTTAATCGAAAAGCTTCGAATGGAAAACCAATGCGAATTCATTTCTTTTTCACTCAATATTTGTAAAGAACTCAAAAGACTGAAACCATTTGCAAAAGTACAGTATTTAAACGGCGATCTTTCACCAATGGAACTCAAAAATCTAAATATTGATGGTTTTGATTATCATTATAAAATTCTTACAGAGAAACATCCGACTTGGATTGATGAAGCGAAAAAATTGGGCTTAATTACCAATTCCTGGACGGTGAATGATCCCAAAATTTTCAAAAAATTACAAAAAATGGGAATCGGTTTCGTTACGACCAATGTTCCCAATGAATTTCAAAAAATTAAATAAACATGAAAAATATAATTGCAGCTTTTCTGCTGCTTTCTAACCTGTCTTTTGCGCAAGATTCGGTTTCGGGTTTTGTGTATGAAGACTTTAACAAAAATTCAAAAAAAGACGGTAAAGAAAAAGGTTTGGAAAACGTAGCGGTTTCTAACGGAATTGAAGTGGTTTTAACCGATAAAAACGGAAAATATTCGCTTCCAGTTTATGGCGATAATCTCATTTTTGTCATCAAACCTCAACATTATCAAACAAAACTTAATTCTAACTTTTTACCAGAATTTTATTACAATTTTAAACCTAAAGGTTCTCCTACAGATTTCAAATATAAAGGCGTTTCACCCACCGGAAATCTTCCTAAATCAGTAGATTTCCCTTTGTACAAAAATCAGGAAAATGATGATTTTCAAATTTTGGTTTTTGGTGATCCACAACCTTATACGTTAAAAGAAATTGATTATTTCCGCCGTGGAATTATCAATGAAGTGAAAACCAATAAAAAACAGGCCATCTTGGGAATTAGTCTTGGAGATTTGGTGGGCGACGATTTGTCTTTGCACAAACCCTACATTGAAGCGGTAAAAGAACTCGGACTTCCGTGGTACAATGTAATGGGAAATCACGACATGAACTACGAAGCCAAAGAAGATAAAAATTCTGATGAAACTTTTGAGGCCAATTTTGGACCTGCAAACTATTCCTTCAATTACGGAAATGTTCATTTTGTTATTTTAGATGATATTTTATATCCGGATCCTCGTGATGGTAAAGGTTATTGGGGAGGTTTTCGTGAAGATCAGCTAAAATTTGTAGAAAATGATTTGAAACTGGTGGATAAAAATAAATTAATCGTTGTTTCCTTTCATATTCAGTTGAAAGAGGAAAATCCTGGAGATGCCCATTTCCGTGAAGAGGATAGAAATCGCTTGTTCAGTTTGCTTCAACCTTTTGAAAATGTTTTGTTGATGTCGGCTCATACCCACAAACAATCTCAGATTTTTCATGCCGTAAAATCGGCTGACGGAAAATCCCGTGAAATTCATGAAATCAATATGGGAACCACTTCCGGAGATTGGTATTCCGGTGAAAAAGATTCGCTTGGCGTTCCCGCCTCAACGATGAGAGATGGAACTTTCAGAGGCTATTCTTTCATCAATTTTAAAAATAATCAGTATCAAATTCAATATAAAGTAGCGGGAAAACCGGAGGATTTTATGATGCAGCTTCACTTCCCCAAAGTAATTTCCAAAACCAGAAGTTCGGCAAGAATTTTCGTGAATTTCTTCACCGGAAGCGAAAAAGATTTGGTGGAATATAAAATTGACAATGGTGAATGGAAAAAAATGGAATTTTCAAAATCTATCGACCCGAAATATTTCCAATCTGTTTTGAAATGGGATAATACACCCAACCTTTTTGAAGGAAGAAGACCTTCCAATCCGGAACCTTCCAATCATCTTTGGAGCGCCGGTTTTGGGAAAAATCTGGAAATCGGAAAACATCAGGTGGAAGTTCGCGCAACAGATCGATATGGAAAAACCTACACCGCAAAAGAAGAATTTGAGGTTCAGAACCTGAAACCAATTCCATAAATTATAAATTTTACTTTTTTTCTCTCGAAGCCGGCTTCAGATTCTTTGAAGTCGGCTTTTTTTTATTTTCATTATCTTATTTTTGCAAAAATTTCCCGATGCAAAATTATCTTGAATTCAATTTTAAAATCAATCCGCTACAACCTTGGAACGAAATTTTGATGGCAGAATTAATCGAAATTGGTTTCGACAGTTTTACCGAAGAACACGACGGAATTTTGGCTTATATCCAAAAAGAACAGTTCAAAGAAGAAGATTTGAAAAATTTGCATTTGCTTAATAATCCTGAAATCGAGATTTCTTACGAATATTCCGAAATGCCGAATATCAACTGGAATGAAGAATGGGAAAAGAATTTTGAACCGATAAATGTTGCGGATAAAGTTTACATTCGTGCGGAATTTCACGAACCAAAACCGGGACTTCACGAGTTGGTGATTCAACCGAAAATGTCTTTCGGAACGGGTCATCATCCCACAACACATTTGATGATCCAACAAATGTTGGAGATGGATTTTTCTGGAAAAACAGTTTTGGATATGGGTTGCGGAACTTCGGTTTTGGCGATTTTTGCCAAACAAAAAGGAGCAGAAAAAGTGGTTGCCATCGATATTGACGAATGGTCGGTGGAAAATTCCAAAGAAAATGCTGAGAGAAATGGAGTAGAATTGGAAATTTCCCAGGGAACGGCAGAAAATTTAGGCTCAGAAAATTATGATATAATTCTAGCAAACATCAACCGAAATATTTTGATTTCTGATATTCCAACCTACGTTTCGGTGTTGAATAAAGGTGGAAAATTATTGCTTTCAGGATTATGTTTCTTTGATGTGGACGATATTTTAGAAGTTTGCAATGAGCAAAATTTAACCTTGAAAAACAAGCAACAGCGTGAAGAATGGATGAGTTTGCTGTTGGAAAAATAATGAGAAATTTGAAACGAAAATTTTAGGAAAAATTATTTCTTATTCTTTTCTTCAATCCATTTACTTAAATATTTGGTGGAATTCAATTGATGGTGTTGAAGAATTTGACCTAAATAATTTTCGTTCCGATGATAGTCTAAATTTTCTTGTAAATTTTCAATTTTGTTGAAGAAATTTTGGTCAAAATCTATCTTCATAAAGCGCTTTTCCAAAATTTGATAACCATTTTCTTGAGCAGTTTTCCAAATATTTTCATCTACATACAATTCCACCGCTTTTTGGATAAAATTTTCATCAGAATCTTCGATAAAACCATTCCAATCCATGTTTCCGTGCATTCCTTCGGCTCCGATGGATGAAGTAACATTCGGAATTCCAAATTTCATGCTTTCCCAAAGTTTTCCCTTCAAACCTGCACCAAAAGGAATAGGAGCGAGGAGAACACGATAGTCGTTATAGATTTTTTCCACCGATTTCGCTCTTCCTTTCACAATGAAACCCTCCTTTTCATTATGCAATTGGAACACTTTTTCAGAAGCATAAGCGCCGTAAATATGAAGTTCAGTTGTAGGAAGTTTTTCACGTATTTTTTTCCAAACTTTCTTGAGCTGAAGAACGGTTTGCCAATTCGGTTCGTGGAGAAAATTTCCGATGCTTACAAAATGTTGCCGTTGTTGAAATGGTTTTGAATTTCGGTTGATTTCCTCCGTTAAAAACGGAAGGTAATTTAGTATTTCAGGATTGATTTTGAAAGTTGAAGTGAGTAAATTCATTTCAAATTCAGAAATAATTAAAGATAAATCGCAACGCAAAATGGAAGCGATTTCTCTTTTAAAAATATCATTGATGAAATCTTGATTTTCAATTTTTTGCTTTTCAATAAAGGCTTTTCGGCGGGCTTCACGAAGAAAATGCAAATCTTCTGTGTCCAACATTTTCAAAGCATTCGGACAGTTTTCGGAAACACGCCATCCAAATTGTTCTTCGGAAATGTAACGGTCGAAAAGCACAATGTCGGGATTCAATTTTGTTATCAAATCATCAAAACCAGAATTGTTGATTTCAATTTTTTGGATTTCGGTTTTTTCAGAAAATTCCACATTATTGGAGGAAGTAAGAAACGTGATTTTGTAATTTCTTTTTTTAAACAAATCGATAAGTTGCATCATGCGATGTCCCGCCGCTGTAGAAGCAGGTTCGGGAATAACAAGACCAATGATGACGATGTGTTTCACAAGGACAAAAATAAAAAAGTGCTTTTGAAAAAGCACTTAAAAAAATTATTTTAGTGGATATTTTTGATTTAGAGCCTGTAAAATAGCCCAGGTTTCAGCATCAACAATACCGTCAAATTTTTCCGGTCTAAAGTGAAACTGAAAAGCTTCCACAACTTTTCTGTTATTGGTATCCCAAGTTCCGGAAGGTGAAATATCATAACCTAATTGGTTTAACGCAGCCTGAATTTTGATAATCATGGTAGAAGTATTGCTGTTTATTTCAAAGTTGGTATTAACCAATTGTGACATGAAATTTTGTTTTACCGCTTCATCATACCACATCCCGATTTGATATTGCTCATACAATCTTTTCCATGGAAAAAGAGGACCTGGATCTTGTTTTCTTAGAGGAGCAATATCAGAATGCGCCAAAACATTGGTAGGTGGAATATTGTATCTTGTAACAATGTCTTTCGCTAAAGCCGCCACTTTTTTAATTTGTGCTTCTTCAAATGCAACGAATACTCTATTTCCTATGGAATCTGTAGTGTAACCATTATTCACAATTTCGATTCCGATTGAAGTATCATTGAGCATTTTATCACTTCTCCAAGAGCTGTTTCCTGCATGATAAGCTCTTTTATTTTCATCAACCAACTGATAAATTTCATTATTTCCTAAATTGTTCACCAAATAATGAGAGCTTACAGATTGCTGTGTTAAAACCGTTAAAGATTTATCATCATCTAAAGCAGTATAATGAAGAATTAAATATTTTTGACGAAAATTTTGTCCAATTGCTGGGAAATAGGTTTTAACAACTTTATAACCTGCAGGTTTTGCACTTACAATAGATCCGTAACTTACCGTATTGTCATTTTTAGTAATGTCCGCAATATTGGTGGTGTAAAACTCTACTCCTTGTATGGTTATTGGTTTTGGATAGGTTGGTGTGGTTGGTTTTGGCGCTGTTGTTACTGTTGTAGGTTTTGGATTTGTTGTCGTGTTTTTTGTTGGTTGCTGTGACGCACAGGAAACAAAAATTGATAATCCAATGATATATAATATTTTACGCATAAGCTGAAT
>JAEZWE010000217.1 GCA_023420435.1 Bacteroidota bacterium | reverse complement strand
AAGTTGAACCCAACAAAGCGCACCAAATTTTAGCTGAACTAGAAAAAGATTTCCAGGTGGATATCATCACCCAAAATGTGGACGATTTACACGAAAGAGCAGGTTCTACAAAAGTTTTGCATCTGCACGGTGAACTTAAAAAAGCACGTCCTGTAAATTCATATTCAAACATAATTCCTTGGGAAAATGATTTGAATTGGGGTGATTTAAACTTTGAAGGTATCCAGTTGCGACCGCACATTGTTTGGTTTGGGGAAATGGTTCCCGAAATGGAAAATGCCACAAAAATAGCTTCCAAAGCCGATATTTTCTTGGTTATCGGAACTTCTATGCAGGTTTATCCCGCTGCAAGTTTAATTCACTACGTTCCGGAAAACTGTGAAATTTATGTTATTGATCCCAATTTACCCAATGCTTACACAAAATCTGAAAACTGTTTCTCATGTTCTGCTTCTGAAGGAATGAAATTATTAAAAGAAAAAATAATTTCATAAAAAAACCGGCTTTAAAGCCGGCTCCTAACTATCAGTTGTGCTTATTATAAAATAGAAAGTTTACAAATATAATCATCTGCAATATTTAAAAAAAAATTTACTTTTCCTGATTTAATTACTTTTATCATTCTTTAGTTAAATTCATAAAAAAGATTTTAATTTTTTTTTATTTTTTTAATTGGAGTATCTTTGAAATTGTTTATTCTTTAAAACTTATGTCAGATTTCTCCTCTATTACTGAAAATTTTAATAAAATTATTTCTCAACTTCCCAAGGAAGTTCAAATGGTTGCCGTTTCGAAAACCCATCCTGTTGAAAAAATAAAATGGGTTTATGATTTGGGGCAGAAAGTTTTTGGTGAAAATAAAGTTCAGGAACTGGTTGAAAAATATCCACTTCTTCCGAAAGATATACAATGGCATTTAATTGGGCATCTTCAAACCAATAAAGTGAAATATATTGCAGAATTTATCGATACCATACAAAGTGTAGATTCTGAAAAATTATTGAGTGAAATAAACAAGCAGGCAGAGAAATACAACCGTATAATTAAAGTTTTACTTCAGATAAAAATTGCCGAAGAAGATACTAAATTTGGTTTGGAAATTTCTGAATCGAACGAACTGTTTTCAAAATATTTAAATGGCGAATTTCCTCATATTGAAATCACCGGTTTAATGGGAATGGCTACATTTACAGATAATCAAGAGCAAGTAAAAAGAGAATTTCGATTTTTGAAAAATTTTTTTGATCAACTTTCAAAACAAAAAAAATTAGAAATTTTATCTATGGGTATGAGCGATGACTTCCTTATAGCGATAGAATGTGGCGCCAATTCAGTTCGTGTTGGTTCTGCCATTTTTGGAAACCGAAATTATGATGTTTCATAAATCTGTTTTTTAGGAATAATTTTTGTAGATTCCATCACGTTTTTTATATTTTTACACCTAAATTTTTTTTATGTCGAAAATCTTAATCGTCGAAGACGATAAAGCCATATCTGGAGTACTTCACAGCATCTTATCTGATGAAAATTATGAAATTTCCCTAGCTGAAGATGGTTTAGAGGGATTAAAATTAGTTGAAAAAGAAGATTTTGACCTTATTATATCCGATATCAAAATGCCCAAACTGAACGGAACCGATTTTATGAAGCAAACACTGCAGATAAAACCGGACAGTACTTTCGTTATGATTTCCGGACATGCCGATATTGATACTGCAGTAAGTTCTCTAAAAGAAGGAGCTTATGATTTTATTGCAAAACCGATTGATATTAACCGACTTTTAACAAGTGTTAAAAATGCTGTAGATAAAAGGAATTTGGTAAAAAATAATTCAAATCTTCAGAAAGAAAATACTACCCTGAAGAAAAAAGTGAACAAAAAATATCAAATGATCGGAAGTTCTGCACCTTTAAAGAAAATTCAGGAAATGATCGATAAAGTGGCTGCTTCTGATGCCAGAGTTTTAATTACCGGTCCTAATGGAGCCGGAAAAGAATTGGTGGCTCATTCCATTCATGCACAAAGTGAAAGATCTAAGGGTCCTATGGTGGAAGTAAACTGTGCTGCCATTCCTTCGGAATTAATAGAATCTGAACTTTTTGGTCATGTAAAAGGTTCATTTACGGGAGCTATAAAAGACAAACAGGGGAAATTTGAACTTGCCAATAATGGAACTATTTTTCTGGATGAAATTGGAGATATGTCTTTAGTGGCCCAAGCTAAAGTTTTGCGTGCTTTGCAAGAAAGCAAGGTTTCACCAGTAGGAAGCGACAAGGAAATAAAAGTGGATGTAAGAGTTCTGGCTGCCACCAATAAAAATATGCAAAAAGAAATTGAAGCGGGAAAATTTCGTGAAGACCTTTATCACCGACTTTCTGTAATCGAAATTTATGTTCCGCCTTTGGATGAGCGTAAAGATGATATTCCGGAATTGGTGGAACATTTTACCAAAATGATTGCTGATGAACAGGGAAATGCACCTAAAATTTTTGAACCAAAAGCTATCGAAACTTTACAAAATTTTGCTTGGACAGGAAATATTCGTGAATTAAGAAATGTGGTTGAACGATTAGTGATTTTAGGGGGAAATCCGGTAACTGCAGAAGATGTTGCCAGTTTTGTAAGAAAATAAATCTTATTAATAAAATAAATAATGAAATTAGTTTGCCGTAATTTTGCGGCAAACTTTTTTTATGAAATTCCTAAATAAAGATTATACAAATGAAACCTTAAAAGTGGCTTTACCCGTAATGGTAACACAAGTTGGGCAGGTTTCTGTGAATCTTTTTGATAATATTATTGTTGGAAAATTATTGGGAGCCCAGGCTTTAGCTTCGGTATCGTTGGGAAATGCTGTTTTTTTCTCCATTTTTGTTTTGGCATTGGGATTTTCGTTTGCAATTCCGCCCTTGGTTTCTCAGGCTCATGCTCGTCACAAACATGAAAGGATAAATTCTGTTTTTAGACATGGATTTGTAATTAATGTGGGAATTGGAATTCTTTTGATGACTTTACTACTTTTGGCGCTTCCACTCCTCTATTATATGGAGCAACCTGAAGAAATTATTCCCGATACCATTTCTTTTTTATCGATTATGGCAGTAACGATGATTCCTTTTATGGCTTTTCAAACTTTAAGGGAAGTTTCTGAAGGTCTTTCTTATACTATTGGGGTAACAAAAGCCACCATTGCAGGAAATGTGATAAATATTATTTTAAATTACGTGTTTATCAAAGGAATGTTTGGTTTGGAACCTATGGGTGTAAAAGGTTCTGCTTTAGCCACTTTAATAGCCAGAATTTTTATGATGGTTTTTCTGTATTTTATTTTGCTGAATCATTCCACCACCAAAAAATACATTCAGGAATTTTCGCTACAAATTTCCAAATTTTCGAAATCCATGTTTCATAAAATGATTAAAATTGGTCTGCCAACCGCACTTCAAATGTTTTTTGAAGTTTCCGCTTTTGCAGGAGCTGCTTTTATTTGCGGATTAATTTCTTCAAGGGATATCGCTTCGCATCAAATTGCTTTGAGTATGGCGAGCTTTACATTTAATCTTTGTATTGGTTTTAGTGTGGCTTCAACCGTAATGGTTGGGAGAAAATTAGGAGAAAAAAACTTTGTTGCGGTTCGAAATGTGGGAATTAACAATTTGAAAATTACTTTAATTTTTATGGCTTTTTGTGGTGCTGTATTTATTGCAGGGAAAAATATTTTACCTACTTTTTTCACCAAAAAAGAAGATTTTGAAGTAATTGCTTTGGCTTCAAAACTCATGATTATTGCTGCGTTATTTCAACTTTCGGATGGAATTCAGGTTACAGCACTTGGCGCTTTGCGTGGACTTCAGG
>JAEZWE010000141.1 GCA_023420435.1 Bacteroidota bacterium | reverse complement strand
TTCCTTTGCTGCAAGATATCTGTAAATAATATCATCCTGCTCAATTCTTTCGGTTTGAATATCTTTTTTCACCTGACTTTTTGCTAAATCAAGGTTGGCAGGAAGTTCCGGCATTTTTGTTAAAAGTTCATTCATTGCACCTACAGCATCGTTGAATTTATCCGCTTGTGAACCTACATAACTCATCATATAATACTCATCGCTTTTCTTGGAAGGCTGCACGTAATATCCATAAGTACTGTACGCCAAAGCTTTACTTTCACGAATGGTTTGGAAAACGATAGAACCCATTCCTCCCCCAAAATAATTATTGAAAACATTTACCATCGTGGTCTTTGAAGGATCATATTTTTCTGTATTTCTGATCCAACGAGTTTCCGCTTGAACCATATCGTAATCCGTAAATAAAACCTGGGTTTTGGTTTGTGGAATTTGAGCAAAATTTTTCAAAGGAGCTGGTGTAGAAAAGTTTGCGGGCACTTTATGAACAATTCCTAATATAGAAGTAAGATTGCTCAATTTTTCTGGTCCGTAATAAATGATGGTTTGCTCGTAATTATTAAGATTTTTTAAACGATCAACCAATTCCTGAGAAGTAACGGAATTCAATTCTGCATCAGACAAAGTATTGTTGAATTTATTTTTAGGACCATACATTGCGTAACTTGTTAATCCTTGTAAAATAGCACCTTTATTGGCTTTTGCATCTTTTCTGGATTTTGCAATTCTGGCTTTCAAAGCGGTTAAAGCTTCGTTGTCAGGTTTTACATTCAGAATTAAATCTTCATATAATTTTACGGCTTGGTCGAAATTTTCTTGAAGTCCTTCAATAGTTACTGTTGTATATTCTTCTCCAGACGAAACATTAAAACTGGAAGCAATTTTGTAAAATTCTTTAGAAATTTGCTCAGAAGATTTCTTATCGGTTCCTAAAAACTGAAGGTAAGAAGAAGCTAAAGACTGCTTCAAATCGTTTCCTGTACCAATTTTGTAACGGTAACGCAATCTGTACAATTGGTTTTCTTTGTTTGGAACGTATAAAACTTCAGCTTTACCGATTTTTGATTTTTGGATATCCTTATCAAAATTCAAAAATACCGGTTGTGATGCTGTTGCCGGAATTTGATCCACCATTTTTACAAATGCAGATTGCTTATCCGGATTGGTTTCTACCGGTGTAATGGTTGGTTTTTCAATTTTTGTTTTATCAGTTTTTTCACCTTTTCTTTTTAAAACCGCAACATAATTGTTCCCAAAATATTTATTGGCAAAAGCAACCACATCTTCTTTTTTAATTTTTGAAAGATCATTAACATAAGCCACCTGATCTTTCCAATCCAACTCAGCATTAAAAGCACTTTGAAGCATAGAGGCTCGATCATAATACTTTTCGCTTTCCTGAATTTTTTGCTTTTTGATATTGTTCACAATAGAAGCAAGCAAATCGTTATCAAAATTTCCTTTTTTCAGATTTTCGATTTCATTAAGTACTAAAGATTGAACTTCTTCTAAAGTCTGTCCGTTAGTTGGAGCGGCATTTAACCACAAAACACCATAATCTTGAAGCGTGTAAGTAAATGCACTAGCTCTTAATAATTTTTGTTTTTTAACCAAATTCAAATCTAAAAGTCCAGCTTTTCCGTTGGTTAAAATAGAACCTACTAAATCCGCTAAAAGAACATCTTTATCTTTATTTCCCGGAAGTCTGTATGCAATGGCAATATTTTCCGCGTCAGGACCCACGATTTCTTTAATAATTGGGGCTTGTATTGGATCTTCTATTTGGAAAGTATATTTTGGAACTGGTTTACTTTGCATGTAAGAAAATGCCTTATCGATTTTTGCAATAGCAACATCCGGATTAAAATCTCCAGACATAATAACGCCCATGTTATTAGGAACATAATACGTTTGGAAATATTTACGAATTTCTAACAATGAAGGATTTTTCAAATGATCAATCGTTCCAATGGTTGTTTGTTGTCCGTAGTTGTGTTTTTTGAATAAATTCGAAAATAAAGTTTCAAAAACTTGACGACCATCATTATCTAAAGTTCTGTTTTTTTCTTCATAAACCGCTTCTAATTCAGTATGGAAAATCCTTAAAACTGGATTTCTAAATCTTTCCGCCTGAACTGCCAGATATTTATCCAAAGAACTGGAAGGAACATCATCTGTATAAACCGTTTCTTCGAAGTTCGTCCAAGCATTGGTACCTTGCGCGCCCATTGCAGACATCATTTTATCGTATTCATTAGCAATAGCAAATTTTGAAGCTACACCAGAAACACTGTCGATTTTTTTATAAATGGCTTTTCTTTGGTTTTCGTCCTTGGTTTTGTTGTATTGTTCATACAATGCATCAATTTTATCCAATTCCACTTTTTCTTTAGACCAATCTAAAGATCCGTATTTATCGGTACCTTTGAAAAGCATGTGCTCCAAATAATGCGCTAAACCGGTGTTGGTTTTCGGATCGGTTTTACTTCCTGCTTTTGTAGCAACATAAGCCTGAATTCTTGGATCTTTTTTGGTTGGACTCAAAATTACGGTTAAACCGTTTTTCAACGTATAAAAACGGGCTTGTGTAGGATCGTTGGTTACATATTTGTACGTGTAACCTCCACTTTTAGCTTCCTTCCATTGGAAATCTTGTGCATGGCCAAGAAACATAAATGCCGCTGCAGAAAGGATTAAGAACTTTTTTCTCAACATATTTTTAAAAATTTGATTTTATAATTATTAGACGGAAAAAATACTAATTTGTTTCATTAAATATCACCTTTTTTTGAATTATTCCGCACACCAATAAATATTGTGCAAAAACATAAGTTATCATCACTAATAAACTTAAAGTTTTAGTTTCCTTCAAAAACAGATTAAAAGCCAATAAACTATCTGAAACCACAAACAATAAAGCACCTAAAATTAGAAATTTACGCTTTGTTTTGACGGCAAAATAAAGCATTGCAGAAATTACGAAAGCGTAAAAAATCACAGGAATTTTCATTTCGTTTAAGTAGGGAAATAAAAAATACAGCAAACTAACCACATAAACTAAAAGTGAAAAAGCTAATAAAGACAGGTGTTTTTTTACCGAAATTTTTGAAAAACAAATAATGTAAAAGATATGCGCCAGCAAAAAACTTCCCAAACCCGGCAAAAATCCCCACTCAAAAAGCAAAAAAACATCTCCAAAAAAACTGAAAATCAAACCTGATAAAAAAGTTTTATTTACCGATAAAGTTGACGAGTTATTAAATTTCCTAGTTTCAAAAAGATAGATTAAAATCACCAACGGAATTAAAAGTGTTTTGGTAAAAAATCTTGCTTCATTTTGAAGATTCCAAACAAAAAATAAATCTGCTAAAAAAACGATTAATAATAGAATTTTAAAAAACTTTCCACTCATTTTCATCGGTTGAAAAGTAATCTTTGTCCATTTTTATTTTCAGAAATTTTGCCGTTTTCATAAGCTAAAAATCCATTGACGAAAGTATGGGTAACTTTGGAATGAAAATTTTCACCTTCCAGTGGACTCCAACCACATTTGTACAAAATATTTTCTTTGGAAACCGTCCAATTTGCCTCTAAATCCACTAAAACCAAATCCGCTTTATACCCTTCCCGAATAAAACCGCGTTTTTCAATTTCAAATAAAATGGCAGGATTATGAGCCATTTTTTCCACGATTTTTTCCAAAGAAATTTTTCCTTTTTTGAAATATTCCAGCATTACATGTAAAGAATGTTGCACCAATGGAGCTCCAGAAGGACATTTGGTGTAAACATTTTCCTTTTCTTCCAAAGTATGTGGCGCATGATCTGTTGCAATAACATCAATTCGATCATCCGACAAAGCTTCCCAAAGTTTGTCTTTGTCTTTTTGGGTTTTCACCGCAGGATTCCACTTTATTAATGAACCTTTGGTTTCGTAATCTTCATTTGTAAAATGTAAATGATGAACACAAACTTCCGCTGTAATTTTTTTATCTTTTAATAGAATGTCATTTCGGAAAAGATCCATTTCTTTTGCTGTTGAAAGATGATAAACATGCAATCTTGCCCCAGTTTTTTTGGCTAATTCAATAGCTTTGGAAGACGATTTAAAACAGGCTTCTTCACTTCTTATTAAATGATGAAATTTCACCGGAATATCGTCTCCAAACTCTTTTTTATATTTTTCGGTATTTTCTCGAATTATCATTTCATCTTCGCAATGCACGCAAATCGGCATTTTTACTTTGGAAAAAATTTCTTCCAAAATTTCAGGATTATCCACCAACATATTTCCGGTGGAAGAACCTAAAAATAATTTTATAGCAGCGACATTTTTTGGATTTGTTTTCAAAATTTCTTCCAAATTATCATTGGTTCCACCCATGGAGAAAGAATAATTGGCATAGGACTTTTCGGCAGCAATTGTATATTTTTCTTCCAATAATTCTTGAGTAACAGCATTCGGAACCGTGTTTGGTTGTTCGATAAAACTGGTAATTCCACCGGCAATTGCAGCTCTAGATTCGCTCTCAATATCGCCTTTATGTGTTAAACCAGGCTCGCGAAAATGAACTTGATCATCAATAACACCCGGAATTAATATTTTTCCTGAAGCATCAATAATATTGTCAATTCCAATTTCTGAAATATTTTTTTCAATTTTTGAAATTATTTCATTTTCGATCAGTAAATCGCTTTCAAAAATTTGATTTTCGTTGACGATTTTGGCGTTTTTAATGATGATTTTCATTAGTTATAGATTAGTAGATGTGAGATCTAAGATTCGAGACTTTTTGGTTTTCACAAATTTAAGATTTAAAAAGTGTAGTAGAAAATTCTAATTTCAATCTTCTAACATCTAACTTCTTTGGTTAACTTTGTCCAAAATTTTCGAGAATTGTATAAAAAACTTTTGGGACAGACTGCAGTTTATGGATTGAGCACGGTTTTAATTCGTGTTTTTCCGTTTTTAATTGCACCTATTATCACGCACAATTTCACTACCATAGAACAAGCTCCTTTTGTAGATTTTTATTCCGTTGCCGGAATTATTACGGTTCTATTAACTCATGGTATGGAAACTTCGTTTTTCCGTTTTGCACAGGAAAAAATTGATAAAAAAACATTGGTTTCTACTTGTTCGCTAAGCATTATTACGATTGGGTTACTTTATCTCATTTTAGGCTATGTTTTTCGGCAGGATTTGGCAAATTGGTTTCAAACTCCGGATCAAGTAAATTATCTGGTGATTTTTCTTTTTATACTTTCTATCGATGCTTTTTCTACGATTCCATCAGCGATTTTAAGACTTGAGGGTAATGCGAAACTGTACACCATTTCCAAAGTTGCTGGAGCTTTGGTGAATTATTTTTTGGTTGTTTTCTTTATTGTATGGCTTCCAAAACAAGAAAACGGTTTTCTGGGTTTACACTACAACAGAGAATTTGGTGTTGGTTATGCTTTTGTGGCTAATCTCATTCAAAGTATTGTAACATTAGCTATTGTTGGAAAGGAATTTGTGAATTTCAGTATCCAAAAATTCGATTTTGGATTATGGAAAAGAATTATGAATTATTCTTGGCCAGTAATGGTTGCTGGACTTGCAGGAATTGTTAATCAAACCTTAGACAGACAATTTTTGAAAGTTTTAATTCCAGATAAAAACGAAGCGAATCATCAAATTGCAGTTTATGGGGGAGTTTATAAAGTAGCTACCTTTATTACCGTTTTTCGACAAGCTTATCAATTAGGTATTGAACCCTACTTTTTTTCGAGTTTCAAGAAAGAAGGATCTCATAAAACCTATACGGTTTTAATGGATATTTTCGTAATTCTTAGTTGTATTATATTTCTTGGCGTGATGGTAAATCTTCAGTGGATTTCTGAGCTCTATCTGCGAAATCCTCAGAACTATGAAGGGATTCCTTTAATACCGAATCTTATG
>JAEZWE010000072.1 GCA_023420435.1 Bacteroidota bacterium | reverse complement strand
CTTTCGCAGCATAGCCATGAGATTCTTTTGGTAAAAGAACCATCCTTACCGGTGCTCCAAGGTTTTTTAAAGCCTGAAAATATCGTTCTGTTTGCAAAGTGAAAGTTCCAGGATTATTATCAGCATCACCATGAATCAACAACATTGGTTTTTTCATTTTTTCTGCATTCATAAATGGTGACATGGTGTTGTAAAGTGTTGGATTGTCCCAATAATTTCTTTGCTCACTTTGAAATCCAAATGGAGTTAAAGTTCTATTATAAGCTCCACTTCTAGCAATTCCACAAGCATAATCGTTGGAATGGGTTAAAAGATTTGCCGTCATAAAAGCACCATAAGAATGTCCACCAACTGCAACTTTTGTTCGGTCGACATAACCTAATTTGTCTAAGGCATCAATTGCCGCTTTTCCGTTGGCTACCAATTGCGAAACAAAAGAATCATTTGGTTCTGTTTTTCCTTCACCAATAATAGGAAATGCTGCATCATCCAAAACAGCATAACCTTTCGTAACCCAATAAACAAAAGATCCGTAATAAGGATACGTTAATTCATTAGCGTTTTTGGTGTTTTGTCCTGCGGTGTTTTTGTCTTTATATTCTGCAGGATAAGCCCAAATTAAAAGTGGAAGCTTTTCTTTTTTGGTTTTTCTGTCGTAGTTTGCAGGTAAATAAAGAGTTCCTGTAAGTTCTACTCCATCATTTCTTTTGTACGAAATTACTTCTTTGTACACATTACCTAAACTTGAAAAAGGATTTGCAAAATTAGTTACAGCAGTTGCTTTTCCGTTTTTCATGGTTCTTTTGAAATAGTTTGGAAAAGCAGTTGGAGATTCCTGTACCACCAAAATTTCTCCTTTTTTCTTATCCAAAATATCCAAAATATCTTCCTTTGAATTTTTTAGTGAAGAAGTGTAAATTCTTTTTTTGCTTAAACTATTCATATCAACCTCATCAACAAAAGGTTTTTGACCATCTTTTGTAAATCCTTCTCCAATTAAATAAGCTTTTCCATTTTCGATATCAATTACCGATCTTCCAAATTCATTTTTTGTGGTGTTAAATGTTCCTGGATCTGTATAAAAGTCCTGATAATTTCGGTCTTCAATAATTTTTGAACTACCGTCTTTTAAATTAATTAAATAAGATTTTGTATTTCGGGTATCATACCAACTATCTGCAACAATAGCATAGTTGGAGTTGGACCAACTGATTCCTCCATAACGTTGTTTGGTTTTAAAAAAGGAAACAGGATTTTTGTTAAACGGTGCTTCCCAAGTGAAAATTTCATCCCGAAAATCTGCACTTTTTGCTTGATCTCCACCATCCAAAGCTTCCACAAAAACTAAAGTTGCAGGTTTATCGTCTCTCCAATTCATGCTTCTTTTTCCGGTTCTTACCGACGAAAAACCTTTTGGCATTATTTCATTCAGGGGAACTTCATTTACCGTTTTTACAAGATTTCCGTTAACATCATAAACCGATGAAGTCATTGGAAAACGGTTTAAAGGAACAATATAAGAATAGGGTTTTTTGATCGTAGTTAACATTAAATATTTTCCGTCCGGAGAAAAGGAATTTCCAGCATAAATATCTGCGTCTTTTAATTTTTGTGAATTTCCGGAAATATCAACTTTGAAAATTTCAGATTTTGTTAGTGTTTCAAAATTATGTTCATCTTGTGGATTTTTTAATAAATCCTGATAGGTTCGATTTTGCGAAACTTTTCCATCTGCAGTTGAAACTATTGGACCTGTTGGAAGATCTTTACTGGAATCAATCAGTGTCACTCTGTTTTGCGGAATTACTTTTACCAAAAAATTTTCAGAATCGCGGTACCAAACAAATGGTGAACCCAAATTGGCATTCAAATTATCGGAAGTTAGTTTTTTAGCAATAGCAGATTCAAGATCTAAAATCCAAAGTTCAACTCCTTTTGAAGTAGTATTGGTAAAAGCTAATTTTTTTTCGTCTGGAGAAAATGAAATGTTCGTAATTTTTGCATTGGAAGGCAATCCTTTTACTTGTATTTCCGTTTTATCATTTAATTTTCTGACTTTTAAATTGGTAATGTAAGTTACCGTGCTGGAAATATTGGTTATTGGATTGACGCGAAGTCCGGCCAATTTCATCTCCTGTTGATTCAGTTCATCTAAAGATTTATAGGTATTTCTATAAGTGAAAATTAACCAATCTTTTTTGCTGTTCATCATTATGGAAGGCGGTCTTTCATAATCTGCCAATTGCAGAATTTCCGATGATGGTTTTTGATAGGATAAGTTTTCTTGTGCATTAAAATTGAGAGAACACAAAAGAAAAATTGCTGAAATTTTTAGAATTTTCATTGTTTTGATTTTTCACGAAAATAATCATTTTAAACAAAAAAAAAGCAGCTGATTAGCTGCTTAATTATTTATTTTTAAAAAATTACCATCTGGATTCTCTTCGTTTACTGATCATCGCATCAACCGAAAAATCTCCGGGACCAAAAGCCCAAATTAAAGCATAAACAGTAAGGTAAAGTAGACTGCTTTCCATTATTTTAAATCCATCGGAAAAATGTGATCCAAAAGCCGCAACCAGCATGGTGAAAATTAATAAAACGGCAGCAATTCTTGTGAAAAGTCCCAGCATTATTAAAATAGAACATCCAATTTCTACAATTATGGCTAATATTAAAGTTGCTGTGACTCCTATTCCAAGAAAATCAAAAAACTGGATTTCTCCGCTTGCAAAATATTTTTCAATTTTCGGTAAACCGTGAAGTAAGATCATGGATATACCAATAAAAAGCCTTACCAAAAGCATTACAGAATTTTTAACTGTAGGAATGGTTTTTATGGAAGTAAAATAATTCATCTCAATGAAATTATACACAAATCTATTAAAAATCCTTTATATAACGCCATTTCTGAAAATTTCCTTTAGCGGTAACCGAAATTTTTTAAATCTCTGTCGTTTTTTCGCCAATCTTTTTTCACCTTCACAAACAAATTGAGATGAATTTTTTTAGCAAAAAATTTCTCTAAATCCAACCTTGCTTCTGTACCTACTTTTTTAATCGCTTCTCCTTTGTGTCCGATAATAATTCCTTTTTGCGTATCTCTTTCTACATAAATAATGGAATCGATGAAAATAATTCCTTCTTTTTCTTTAAACTGTTCTGTAACCACTTCCACAGCGTAAGGAATTTCC
>JAEZWE010000052.1 GCA_023420435.1 Bacteroidota bacterium | reverse complement strand
GCTTAAACATGGTTAGACCCATAAAAACAAACCCCAAATAATCCGGATAAATTCTTTTAGCAATAGAAAGAATGGTTAAGACCATAATAAAAAGAAGGGAAAGAAAAAGATAATATCTAATAAAAGTTTCTTGGAAATTCTGAACAAAAAAATACCAAATTACTAAGTGTACCATGGCGGAAACATAAAAAAGTACCGTGTAAAATGTTGCCGGTTTTAAATTCATCATCTTTTTAAAATTTTTCCTTTTTATTTATTCTTTCGAGTTGTTTTACGGTATTGTAGAGCGCTAAAGAAAGTCCAAGAAGTCCAATACCTACAGTAAGAAGGTTATTGTTTAACCCCCAATAATCATTTAATTTCTTTCCTCCCCAAAAACCGAGTGCAATAATAGCCATCATCTGAAAAACCACTGAAGAATAAACACCGTACTTTCGGAAACCGCTGTTTCGAAATTTTTTTTCATCTTCTTTCGTGAATTCTTTTTCTGAAGGTGTTTCTTCAAGCATTTTCAAATTTTTGCAAATTTAGCAATAATTCAAAATTCATGTGACAAAGAATTCAATTTTTGAAAAAGCGATAAATTCACTATTTTTGCAAACCTTTAAATAAAATAAAAAATGTTCAATAGTTTACAGGACAAATTAGACAAAGCACTTCACAATATTTCCGGACGCGGAAAAATCACCGAAATTAACGTTGCAGAAACCGTAAAAGAGATTCGTAGAGCTTTGGTAGATGCCGATGTTAACTATAAAGTAGCAAAAGATCTTACCAAAAGAGTTCAGGATAAAGCTTTAGGACAAAATGTTCTTACTTCTTTAACACCAGGTCAGCTCATGACAAAAATTGTTCATGACGAGTTGGTCGATTTAATGGGTGGAACGCAAGAAGGAATTGATCTTTCCGGAAAACCTTCCGTTATTTTAATTGCGGGACTTCAAGGTTCCGGTAAAACTACTTTTTCCGGAAAATTAGCGCATTTTTTAAAACAGAAAAGAAACAAAAAACCTTTATTAGTAGCTTGTGACGTTTACAGACCTGCTGCAATAGATCAGCTAAAAGTTTTGGGATCACAAGTTGATGTCCCTGTTTATACCGAAGAAGGCGCAACAAATCCATCTTCTATTGCAGAAAATGCCGTAAACTATGCAAAACACAATGGTTTTGATACCGTTATTGTGGATACTGCAGGACGTTTAGCGGTGGATGAACAAATGATGAGTGAGATAAAATCGGTTCATTATTTTATTAAACCGAACGAAACACTTTTCGTGGTGGATTCCATGACGGGACAAGATGCGGTAAATACTGCAAAAGCGTTTAATGATGCTTTAAATTTTGACGGCGTTGTTTTGACCAAATTGGATGGTGATACCAGAGGTGGAGCTGCTTTAACCATTCGTTCTGTTGTTGAAAAACCTATAAAATTTATTTCTACCGGAGAAAAAATGGAAGCTTTAGATCTTTTCTATCCGGAAAGAATGGCGGACAGAATTTTAGGGATGGGAGATGTTGTTTCCTTGGTAGAAAGAGCTCAGGAACAATTTGATGAAGAAGAAGCTAAAAAACTTCATAAAAAAATTGCAAAAAATGAATTTGGTTTCGATGATTTCCTTCAGCAAATCAGCCAAATTAAAAAAATGGGTAATATGAAAGATTTAATGGGAATGATACCGGGAGTTGGAAAAGCCATTAAAGATGTTGATATTAATGATGATGCTTTCAAACATATTGAAGCCATCATACATTCCATGACGCCGGAAGAAAGAAGAAGACCTTCTATTATTAACACCCAAAGAAAAAACAGAATTGCCAAAGGTGCCGGAAGAAAAATTGAAGATGTCAACCAATTGATGAAACAATTTGAGCAAATGGGAAAAATGATGAAAATGATGCAGGGTCCGCAAGGAAAACAAATGATGGAAATGATGAGTAAGGGAATGCCAAAAATACCTGGAATGGGCGGTAATTTATTCGGAAGATAAAAATCCAAAAAAATATTTTTTTATATAAATCCTGAGTTTTTTCTCAGGATTTTTTCTTTTATAAAACTATTTAAATTTTTTGTATGAAAATTATAGCACAGTAAATCAAATAGTTACATGTTTTTTTTAAAATTTTCACTACTTTGTATTGCATAATACCATTTTATTTACATATCTTTGTATCATAAAGTTAAAGGTATAACTTTTTAGAGAGAATAAAAATGGTTAACCAACTAATAACAACTATATAAATGAACACAGAAAACACAAAAGCGCAAATGCGCAAAGGAATTCTGGAATTCTGTATTTTGAGTCTCATCAGCCACAAAGAAATGTATGTTTCGGATTTGATGGATGAACTGAAAAAAGGAAAACTGGACGTGGTAGAAGGAACACTTTATCCCCTTCTTACTAGATTGAAAAACGGTGAATTTCTTTCCTACAGATGGGAAGAATCTACAGGAGGACCGCCAAGAAAATATTATCAGATTACAGAAAAAGGTAGAATTTTCCTGAATGAACTTCAAAACACTTGGAATGAACTTACCAATTCCGTAAACCAAATCACACAAAAACTATAAAAAACAAAAACTATGAACAAGACATTATCAATTGGACTCGCAGGTTTCTCTTTCGTTATCGAGGAACATGCTTACATCAAATTAAGCGATTATCTCGCTGCGCTAAGAAATTCTTTGGATGCTTCCGAAGCAGATGAAGTAATGCACGATATAGAAATTAGAATGGTGGAACTCTTCAAAGATGTTTTAGGAAAACGTGAAGTTATTAACGCTGATGATGTAGATCGCGTGATTAACCAAATTGGAAAACCTGAACAAATTGAGGAGCAAGAAGAAGCCTATTTTTCTGAAAAAACTTCAAAAAAAGAAAATAAAAATTCTGGAAACGCTTCACGCCAAAAGCAACTTTTCCGCGATACTTCAATTCAAAAAATTGCCGGAGTTTGTGCAGGTTTAGCTCATTACACAGGAATGGACGTTACCTTAATGCGCGCTATTTGGTTAATTGTATTTTTAGTAATGATTCCTGCAGCAGGAAGTGCGATGTTAATTGCCCTTCTCTATATTATACTTTGGGCGGTTCTTCCAAAAGCACAAACTGCATCAGATTTTTTGAAAATGAAAGGTCAACCTGTAAATTTTGATACGCTAAAAGCGGAATCCAACAAAATTGTACAATTTGCCAATGAATCTACACAACGTGTTGGTGAAATTTACAATGAAAACAGACCTTATATCAACAAAGCCGGAAATGGTTTATGGAATATTATTCGTTATTTTTTCGGAGTAATCTTTGCTTTGATGGGACTTTCATTACTTATTGGTTCTTTTGCCATGTTTGGCGCTTTTGATGGCAGTAATGTTAGCTTTTTTGAAAATGTAGGATTTTATCTTCAAGAAAATAATTTAGGATTTTTCCTTGTAGCATTGGCTTTTCTAACGATTTTCATTCCTGCTTTAATTTTCTTGTTTTTGGCTATTAAATTAATTTCTCCAAAAACGACTTTTAATAATGCTGGCTATGTTTTCGGAGCTTTGGTTTTACTTTGGATTGGTTTAGCGGCATTTTCAGGATTTAGCGCTTTAAAATATAAAACGCAATACAGCGGACATAATGAAGAAACGGAGAATGTTGCCATCAATACAGAATCAGATTCTATTGTTTTGGATGTTAAAAAAGTAGCCATTCCACAAAATTTTAAATCGTATTGGGACGATGTTTATTCTGACGGAAAAACCATTTATAAAGAAGATTGGATTAATGTTGATGTAAAAAGACAAGATATTAAAACACCATACATCATTCTGAAAAAAGAAGCTGATGGTTACAACCAACCTTTAAGCATGAAAGTTCCTTTGGAAATTAACGGAAACAAAATTCTTCTTCCAAATTATATTATGTACGATTACAGAGACCGTTTCAGAGATTACCGTTTGAATTACGAATTGGTCGTTCCAAAATCCACCAAAGTAATTAAACAAAAAGAATGGGGAATAAACCTTAATGATAACGAAAATGATTCAGAAAATTCAAGCAACAGAGAAGAAAAAAGCCAAATTACCATTAATGGAAAAACTTGGGATATTGTAAAAACGGGAAATCAAGATTCTGTAATTATCAATAACAAAAAATATTCTTCAGAACAAGCTGAAAGAATGATGGATTCTGTAGATGTTGATCTAAATGATCTAAATAATGTGGATATCAACATCAAAAACGGAAAAAAAGAAATCTCCATAAAAACTAATAAATAGTGATTTGGAAACGGGCAGATTTTTGGAAATTGTTCTGGTTTTTTAATCTGTCCGTTCCTTTCAATGAAAATTTATCAAAAATTTAACAATTCAGTTGAATTTTGAAAAGAAAAAAGATGTAAATTCGTACAACCAAATTAACAAATAAAAAACACAGCCATGGTACAAGTAGTTTTAGAAATCGTGATGAAAGTAATGGAAATCATTACCAACCTGTTTTAGCAGACAATATTCAATATATTTGCAAAGTATAACCAAGTTTGGTTATACTTTTTTGTTTAAACTATATTTATGAAAAAACTTATAGGAAAACTCGCCCTCAAACTTCTTGGTTGGAAAGTAGTACTTCACGGCGATGTTAATAACCTTAACCGATGCATTTTAGTTGTTGCTCCACATACCCATAATATGGAATATCTTTTGGGAAATTTCGCTTATTGGTCTTTAGGAAAACCTTTAAAAATCATCATTAAAGATGCGCATACAAAATCTTGGTATGGAAGTATCGTAAAAGGTTTAGGCGGAATTGGAATTGACAGAAGCCAAAAAAATGATTTGGTAAATTTCGTAGCGAAAGAATTTGAAAAAGAAGATTTTTCATTGGTGATAACTCCTGAAGGAACCAGGAGTTGGGTTCCTAAATGGAGAAAAGGATTTTATCACATGGCGATGTCTGCAAAAGTACCCATTGTAGTTGCAGCAGGAGATTTTAAGAAAAAAATTGTTTATTTAGGTTATACAATTACCTATGAAGAATTATCCCAAATGACTTACGAAGAATTGCTACAAAAAATAAGCGATTATTACAAAAAATACGATATCACTCCAAAAATTGCAGAAAATTGGAATCCAAATATTCAATAAAATGAACGAAGAAAAGAAGAAAGAAATTTTACACCACTTAAATAATTGGACCGGCGAAAACCTCGGAAAAACCTTAGGAATTGAATTTATTGATGTGGAAGATGGAATGCTGAAAGCAACCATGGAAGTTACCCCAAAAGTGCATCAACCTTACGGAATTCTTCATGGTGGTGCAAGTTGCGTTTTAGCGGAAACTTTAGGTTCCAGCCTTTCTGTAATTAATGTAGATATGGAAAAATTTGCTCCTGTAGGAACCAATATCAATTCCAACCATTTGAGGGCAAAAAGAGAAGGAATGGTTACCGGTACTGCTACTTTCATCAGAAAAGGTCATACAGTTCATGTTTCTCAGATCGAAATTCGCGACGAAAAAGGAAATTTAATCAACCATACCACGATGACGAATAATATTATTCCTCTTTCCAAACTTTAAAAAATTTTTAAAAAATTATTTTTTATTTTTTTTTTTGCAACTTTTTCAAAAGGCTGCATCTTATAATAAAAATGCAAAATAAATATTTTTGGAAGTCCCGTTTCTTCGCTTCCGAATTGGG
>JAEZWE010000030.1 GCA_023420435.1 Bacteroidota bacterium | reverse complement strand
AATTGCTTCACTGAGTTTTGGTGCACAAAGAAAATTTTTATTCAAGCACAAATTCACTAAAGAAAAAATTGAAATTTTTTTGGAAAACGGAAGTCTTTTGATGATGAAAGACGAAACCCAAACTTTTTGGTTGCACCGACTTCCCACGACCAAAAAAGTTTCTACGCCAAGAATTAATTTAACCTTTAGAACCATAGAAAATTTTTAATTAAAGAAAAATCCTCAGAAAAGCTGAGGATTTTAATATTAAATTTCTTAAAATTAGGCTTTCAAATATCTTGCATAAGCATAGCCCTCTTCACCATCAGCGGTTCTAATCTTCCACCAATCGTCCGAAGATTGCTCCACCAAAGTTACGTTTTCACCTTTTGCTGCTTTTCCTACAATAGCAGCTTCTGTTGAAGGTTCCTGCCGAATGTTAAGATTCGATTCTTCTGTGGCAACTCTTAAAGAAGCGCCACTTGCTAATCCAGCCACTTGAACATCGATATTGATATCAGAAGCAGAATAAGTAGAATCAATCGTTCCCAAAGCATTCCAAACGGCATCTTTGGCAGAAGTGGAAGTTGCGTTTCCGGAAACATAAAGAATTCCGTCCTGTTCTCTTACTTGCAAACCCTCAATTCCGGCAGATTGTGCTGCAGAAATTACGCTGGCATATTTATCTTGTAATGCACTCATTATTTATTTTTTTTTAAAATTTTTATTATTTTACGGTGTAGTTGTAATTCACTTTTCCTACTTGTAAAGCGTCAACCGATTCTTTAATTTTTCTTGCCTGCACTTGGGAAACATTTCCGGTTAATGTAAGCTCACCATTAATAACTTCTACTTTTACCGAAGGAAAATCTTTAACAGCATCTGCTACTTTTTGCTGAACTACAGGATCCACTGCTGAAACTGTTTCTACAGGTGCCGGTTCTGCAATTACCGTCATATCCATAACGTCTTTTATTCCTTCAATTTTTTTTAAGTCGGCAATCATAGCATCTCTGGATACTGCATCAGTAAAAGTTCCGCTTAAATGAGCAATTCCCTCTTTTACTTCAACAGAAGCTCCAGGATTTGATGTTACTACCGTTGTTGCTTGAGTTTGTAACTCAGCATCTGTTACTTTTTTCTTACAAGAAATTGATCCGAAAGATACTGCAAGCGCTAAAGCAGCCATTGCGATTGTTTTTTTCATAATAGTTTATTTAATGTTTAAACAAATTGAATTTGACCAAATTTAATAATAAAATCTGTACCATAACTCTTAAAAATCTTTAAATTTTTCTTAAAAAATGTAGAAGTTATTCATTAATAATTTTCATTTTTTGATGATGAATTTTTTAAAAAAAAATGAATAATCAAGTTTAATTTTTTAACTCTTGAAAGTTCCTTTTAACCATCTTTAACAAAAAAAACTATATTTGTGAAACTTTGAAAGACAATTATGTATTCTAAATTTCTGAAAATTTTTCCTTTTATTACTCTTACCATTGCTGTTATTCTTCACGGAATTAATTTAATGAATCCTTTACCTAACGATTATATTGTTTTGGGTCATTTGCTTTTGATTTTAGGATTAATTACTTACGCTTTAAGAAGAAAAAATCTTACTACTTGGATTTTGGTGAGTATTGTAATGGGGGTTATTATCGGAAGAGATTTTCCTGGAATTGCTCTTTCGCTACAGCCTTTAAGCCAGGGATTTATCCGTTTAATTAAAACCATTGTTGGGCCTATTCTTTTTGCCACATTAGTTTATGGAATTGCCGGACATTCCGATTTGAAACAAGTAGGAAGAATGGCTTGGAAATCATTGCTTTATTTTTATTCTGCCACTACTATTGCGCTTTTCATTGGTTTAGCAGCCATTAATATTTCGCAGGCCGGAAAAGGAATTGATGCTTCAAAAATTCCGCATCAGGAACTTCCCAAAACTTCTGCCGTAAAAGAAGCAGATATTAAAGCATTGGAACAAATTCCTGAAGCTAATCATTGGATTTTTAAAACAACCTCTTTTTTCAGAGATGTTTTCCCGGAAAATATTATTAAATCTATTTATGAAAATCAGGTTTTACAAATTGTCATTTTCGCGGTGATTTTCGGTATCGGTTTGGCGCAACTTTCAGAAAAAAAGAAAAAACCTTTAGTGGATTTTATGGAAAGTTTATCGGAAACCATGTTTAAATATACCCATATCATCATGTATTTTGCACCTATTGGAGTGGGCGCTGCAATGGCTTATACGGTAGGACACATGGGAATTGATATTTTGAAATACCTTTTCATGTTATTGCTTACTTTATATTGTGCTCTGTTTGCATTTTTACTTTTGGTGTTACTTCCAATTGCGTTATACATGAAAGTTCCGATTAAAAAATTTATACAAGCGATTAAAGAGCCGGTTTCTATAGCTTTTGCGACTACAAGTTCAGATGCCGCACTTCCTGTGGTAATGCAGAATATGGAAAAATTTGGAGTTCCAAGGAAAATTGTTTCGTTTGTAGTTCCTACAGGATATTCTTTTAATTTGGATGGAACGACCCTGTATCTTTCCTTAGCTTCTATTTTTGTGGCGCAAGCTGCGGGTATGGATCTTTCTTTTGGACAACAGTTATTAATTTGTTTAACGTTGATGATTACCAGTAAAGGCGTTGCTGCTATACCAAGAGCTTCTCTAATTATTTTAATTGCAACGGCAGATCAGTTTGGATTACCAACATTTATTATTGCCGCTATTTTAGGAATTGATGAATTAATGGATATGGGAAGAACTTCGGTAAATGTTATCGGTAACTGTTTGGCTTCCGTAGTTATTGCTAAATGGGAAGGAGAGTTTGATCAAGAAAAAGCACTTCATTTTGTAGAAGAATAAATAGAAAAACTTCGGAAATTTTCCGAAGTTTTTTTAATAAGAATTCACAATTGACTATTCACTATTCAGCAATTTACTCAATAGAAATCTCATCCACAAAAATAAAAGCATCACCTCCAAAACCTTGATGCCAATCCGGAAGTTTCCCAAAATTGTAAGCTTTTACCTTCACATATCTTGCTTCTGTAGGAAGGATTTCTGCATCAAATTTTTTCAAAATAATGGAATCTGTTTTGGAATCAATATCGTTGTGAACCGTTGCTACCAGAAAAAAATCTTTATTATTAGAGGAAAGATAATATTCCACTTTTCTCGGCACCAGAATCCAACTTCTTTGGTCTTGCAAATAATTAGAAGAAATTTTGGTAATATTTTGTGGCGATTTTAAATCAATGATGGCTTCAAAATCTTCACTTTGGTAACCCTGCCAATTTCCTTTTCTCCAGTTCTCGTCGCCAAAAAGTCCATCAATAATCGCTCGATCTCCACCACCAGAATATTGCGGATTGTATTTGCTTTTAATATCGATATCCCATTGGTTGGGTCTTCTGTGAAAATAGGCTTTTCCTACACTGCTTTTTTCTCCGTTTCTTTCCGCGTAATAATAAAATTTGGTAGATTTTGTAATGTTTATTGGGCTTTTATAACTTTTAAAATCATTTTCGGAGAAGGAATAACAAATTTTATCTTTCTCATCCAAACCTTCAAATGAAACTTGCGTGTTAAAATCAAAAATGGCGTCACCTTTTGCTATTGGAGTAGCAACAAGTTCTTTATATTTCTGATTTGGCAAAGATTTAATATTCTCAAAACCGAGATATTTTAATTCTGATTTCGGGGTAGATTTCGTAATGATTTTTGAGGTTCCATTTTCAAAATTAATTTTAATTTCGTCAAAATAAGGGGTGGTTGTTTCCCATTCCGGTTTTCCGTGAGTTACGCTGTAAATTCCCATCGAGCTCAACACAAACCATGCGCTCATTTGTCCGCAATCTTCATTTCCAATTAATCCGTCCGGTGAATTTTTGTAAAAATTATCGAGGATAAATTTTATTTTTTCGTTGGTTTTTTCAGGTTTACCAACAAAATTATAGAGATAGGCGATGTGATGACTCGGTTCGTTTCCGTGAGCATATTGTCCGATTAATCCCGTAATATCAACCTGTTTACGACCTGTCGTTTTTTCAGGAGCGGAGAAAATTCTATCCAAAAATTTTTCAAAATTTTCCTTTCCACCGTGAAATTCAACCAATTCTTCTACATTTTGCGGGACAAAAAAAGAATATTGCCAGGAATTTCCTTCGGTGAAATTATTGTTCACTTCTCGCGGTTCAAAAGGTTCCAGCCAACCTCCATTTTTCCGGGTTTGCATAAATCCTGTTTTTGGATTGTACAAATTTTTCCACGCTTGTGAGCGTTTTATAAAATACTCGTAATCCTCTTTTTTGTTGAGAATTTTTGCCATTTGTGCGATACACCAGTCGTCGTAAGCATACTCTAAAGTTTTGGAAACGCTTTCATGTTCGTCATCCACGGAAATATAAAACTGTTTTTTGTAAGCATCCAAACCAAAAATATCCAACATTGCAGAATTTTTTGAGGCTTCAAATGCCTTTTCATAATCGAAACCCTTAATTCTTTTTGCCATTGCATCCGCAATGACGGAAACGGAATGATAACCAATCATGCATTCCGTTTCGTTGGCGGCAAGTTCCCAAACCGGTAATTTTCCGCCTTGTTCATATTGTTTGATAAAAGTATTGATAAAATCAGTTGTTCTTTTTTTATCGATTAAAGTCATCAAAGGATGCGCTCCACGAAAAGTATCCCAAAGTGAAAAAACGGTGTAATAATCATGGTTTGCTGTGTGAATTTTGTTATCTCTTCCACGGTATTTTCCATCTACATCTTGGTAAATATTGGGTTGCGTAAAAACGTGATACAAAGCGGTGTAAAAAATAGAGAGTTTGTCTTTATCTTCAGATTTTACTTCAATTTTTGAAAGTTCTTTGTTCCAGAGTTTTTCTGCATTTCCTTTAATTTCCTCGAAATTATGGGAGGCTCCTTCAGAAAGCATATTTTTGGCAGCGCCTTCAAAAGAAACCGGTGATAAGGCCACTTTCACCAAAATTTTTTCTCCTTTTTTAATTTTTTTTGAAGCCAATAAACCAATGTCCGTTTTAGTGTTAACATAATTCAAATCTTTTGGTAATTGAGTTTGTAAAACTTTAAACTGAAATGGTTCACTAAACTCAATTCTCGCAAAAACATATTGGTTTGTTGCCCAAGCTTTGCTTTGTCTTAAAACTTCAATGGTTTTGTTATCAATAATTTTGATTTCTCCATTCATTAATTCATCACGATGGTTTAAATCTAAAATAATATTTGCTTGACCATTTTTATTAAAAATATATTCATGATAACCCACTCTTTTTGTGGTCGTTAAACGAACATCAATATTATCGTCATCTAATTTAACGGAATAAAATCCTGCGCTTGCTGTTTCGTTTTTGTGAGAAAATTTTGACGAATAATCTTTAGGATTCAAACTTGGTTTTCCCATTGTCGGCATCAACATCATATCTCCGTAATCCGAAACGCCGGTTCCGTTCAAATGGGTGTGAGAAAATCCATAAATGATGGAATCAGAGTAATGATAACCGCTACATCCGTCCCAACTTCCGTCGATTCTTGTGTCAGGAGAAAGTTGCACCATTCCGAAAGGAACTGTTGCACCGGGAAAAGTGTGTCCATGTCCGCCAGTTCCTATAAATGGGTTGACGTATTTTGCAAAATCTTGGGAATAAAAACTAAGAATAATAAAAGAAAACAAGAGTGAAAAATTTTTTTTCATTTTTGAAATTTTGATTTTTTTAAAATTAGTCATTTTGAGAATAACACTAATGTGATAGATATCTTTTCTTTAAATAAACGAAATGGTAAATTTTCCGTAAATTTGTAAACTAAAAATTGGGATAGAAATTATGTTGACGAAAACCAAAGTTCAGGATTTTCTGAAAGAAATTGAAGTTGATGATTTAGTGCATAATGTACAAGTAATGGGTGATGATGTATATATTGATATGACCGCACATTCACCGGCAATGCACGAAAAAAAGAAGTTGGAAGCCGCCATGAAACAAGCTTTTTCTTCAGAATTTGGAGAAAATATTAATCTTAAACTGAAAATTGCTTCTCCAGAACCTACAGAAGTTCAGCAAAACCAGATTAAAGGAAAACAAATTCCGGGAATTCAGAATATTATTGCTATTGCTTCCGGAAAAGGAGGTGTTGGAAAATCTACCGTTGCTGCCAATTTAGCGGTAACTTTAGCCAAAATGGGATTTAAAGTAGGTTTATTGGATGCCGATATTTATGGACCTTCTGTTCCAACCATGCTTGATACAGAAGGTGCAAAACCTTTATCTGTGGAAGTGGACGGAAAAAATTTGATGCAACCGATTGAAAATTATGGAGTGAAAATGCTTTCCATTGGCTATTTTTCCGGAAGCAATCAAGCGGTGGTTTGGCGTGGACCTATGGCTTCAAAAGCTTTGAACCAAATGTTAAGAGATGCACATTGGGGAGAATTAGATTTTTTATTGATTGATCTTCCGCCAGGAACGGGAGATATTCATTTATCTATCATTCAGGAAGTTCCGGTAACTGGAGCGGTGATTGTTTCTACACCACAACATGTAGCTTTGGCAGATGTTAGAAAAGGAATAGCGATGTTCCAAATGGAAAGTATTAATATTCCTGTTCTTGGTTTGGTAGAAAATATGGCGTATTTTACACCTGAAGAATTGCCGGAAAATAAGTATTATATTTTCGGAAATCAAGGGGCACAATATTTAGCGGATGATTTAGGAATTCCTGTTTTGGGAGAAATTCCTTTAATCCAAAGCATCAGGGAAGCTGGAGATATTGGAAGACCGGCTGCTTTGCAGGAAAATTCTAAAATTGCAGAAATTTATAGAAAAACAGCACAAAATATGGTGGAAAGTTTAGTGGAAAGAAACAAAAACCTTCCTCCAACAGAAGCGGTAAAAATTACCACAATGGCGGGATGTTCGCCGAAAAAATAAATTTTTGGTTTGATATAGTTTGAGAGTTTGAATTTGTTTGATTGCAGTTCGAATAATTTCAAACAAAATCGAAAAATATGAAATAAATTCAAACAAAGAAATTGATGACAACAGATCCAAAACATGAAGAAACTGTAACTAAGGTAATGGAAGCCTTGGAAAGCATCCGTCCTTTTTTAAACGGAGATGGAGGCGATATTGAATTGGTGGATGTAAAAGATAAAAAAGTGTTTGTAAAACTTAAAGGAAACTGTAATAGTTGTCCCATGAGTTTTTCAACCATGAAATTAGGGGTGGAAAATACCATTAAGCAATATGTTCCGGAAATTGAAGAAGTTTTAAATGTAGATTAATCCATCCAAAAAAAATAAAAGCAGACCTCAAAAGTCTGCTTATTTTTTTTAAATTAATTTTTGCTTTTCAAATTTACTTCATATAAATCGTTTCTCCTATCTTTAAGAATTTGTACGGAACCGTTGTAATGCAGTTCTTTCAATAAATTCAAATCTACATCCACAATTAAGGTCATTTCGGTATTTGGTGTAGCTTCTCCTTTTACCGCATTTGAAGGAAAAGCAAAATCGGAAGGTGTAAAAACTGCCGCTTGTCCAAACTGGATGTCCATATTATTTACACCCGGTAAATTTCCTACACAACCAGCAATCGCAACATAGCATTCGTTTTCTATGGCTCTTGCTGCGGCGCAAGCTCGAACTCTAGTGTATGCATTTTGGGTATCGGTAAGATACGGAACCAATAAAATTTTCATTCCTTGTTCAGATAAAATTCTTGGTAATTCTGGGAATTCTACATCGTAGCAAACTAAAATTCCTACTTTTCCACAATCGGTGTCAAAAACTTTTACTTCGTTTCCACCGATCATTCCGTAATATTTTTTTTCGTTTGGCGTGATGTGAATTTTTCTGTATTGATCTCTTTTTCCGTCGCGATGAAGAAGATAACTTACATTATACAGATTTCCGTTTTCCATAACAGGCATACTTCCGGCAACGATATTGACGTTGTAACTTACCGCATATTCGGCAATTTTATCTACAATTTCCTCCGTTTTTTTGGAGAGTTCTTCCATTGCTTCTCTTTCATGAAGATGGTTGAATTCCGCCAAAAGTGGCGTGTTGAAGAGTTCTGGGAAAACACAAAAATCTGATTTATATCCGCTAATAACGTCCACAAAAAATTCTACCTGTTGGAAAAAATCTTCGATTTGTTTGAATTTCCGCATTTGCCACTGAACCAAACCAATTCGGATCACACTGTCTTGCATCGTATTTTGCTGCTGTGTGTAGTAGATGTTGTTCCATTGCATCAAAACGGCGTATTCACCGGATTCTTCATCTTTCGGAAGGTAATTTTTCAAAATTTTTATCGGCGAAAAACTGTTGGAAAGCTGGAACGTAAGAACCGGATCGTAAATTTCTTTTTTCCGAACTTTTTGGATGTATTGTCGGGGTGAAAGTTCTTCGCTGTGGACATGGTAATTCGGAATTCTTCCTCCTAGAATAATTGATTTTAAATTTTTCAATTCGCACAATTCTTTTCGTGCATCATACAACCTTCTTCCTAAACGCAGCGATCGATATTCCGGATTAACGAAAACTTCAATTCCGTATAACACATTTCCAATGTTGGAATGCGTATTGAAACTCAGGTTTCCTGTAATTTCTTCATAGGTGTGTTGATCGCCAAAAAGTTCGTATTGTACCACAATAGAAAGTGCAGCAGCAGCCAATTTTCCATCAACTGTAATGCAGATTTGTCCGTCCGGAAAAATGGAGGTAAGTTTTTGGATATTTCTTTTAGACCAGGTATTGTCTTCAATTTCAGGATAAGCTTCCTGCATAGATTGTACTAATTCATCATAATCATCTAACGTAAGTTTTCTTATGTCAATTTGCATTTTTTAATTGTTTTTTAAATAAAAACGCACCAAAAGGTGCGCTATTTTTCAAATTTATGGACTTTTGGTTAAAAAAAGTTTATACAATTTTTAATTCTTTTTATTTCTCAAATTATCATAAGTATGATGAATTAAACCGTCTGCAACGGAAATTTTGGGAACAAAAATTTGGTTAATATCACTCCAGTTCATCACATTGCTGTAGATTCTTAAGGCAGGTTCCAAAACATCGGCCCGATCTTCGCGCAATCCGTATTTTGCCATTCTTTCCGGAACCGAAAGTGCAGAAATTTCT
>JAEZWE010000027.1 GCA_023420435.1 Bacteroidota bacterium | reverse complement strand
AATTTTCTGTTGGATTTAGTGCTCTAAATTCAAAAAAATGGATTTCTACGTCATCTTTTTTCAGTAAAAGATAATCTCCATAATCGTTGATTTCTTCAAAATTTAGAAGATTGATATAGAAATTTTTGGTTTCCGATTTATTTCGCATGGGAAGCTTTGGGGAGACAGATTTGAGCATAAATTTTACTTTAGACGGTATAGTTTTCCTTTCTTTTTTACGATATTTTTATAATCCCACTGTATTTCACGAGATTTTGCGCACCAATTTTGTAAATCTTCCCAATCGATTTCCGAAATTTTATTGAAAAAAATTGAAGCATCTTGAAATTTTACTCCTAAAACATTCAATTTTTCTTCGTTAAAAGATTTACCGCTCCAAAACATCAATCGATTTCCCTTTTTCTGTTTGCTGTAGCCCACAATTGGATTTCCATCCAAAAACCAAACCGGATGAGCGTGCCATATTTTGCTTTCAGCTTCGGGAAGAAATTCAGTTATTTTTTCGGCAAGAAAATCGCAGATTACTTGATCTTCTGATGACAGATTTTTATTGTAAACTGAAATTTCGTCAGGTATTTTCATAAAATTAATTCATCGTTTCATTAAGGAAATTCACCAATTTTGACATTTTTTTGAATTCATTGTTGCAGTTATTTACTGCTTCATCTTTCATCAAATCCTCATCTTTCAAGTTGATTGAAACCACCATGTGTTTCATTTTTAGAAATTCAGCCATAGGATCTTCCTTTTCAAAACCTTGTGGAACACGAACTAATTTTTCCTGATTAAATTCAAAATTTTTGAAATTTTTATCCTTAATGATTTCATTGAATTCTTCTGCATTTCCGGAAATTTCCTGGCGTATTTTCTTGAACTGTTTCGGATCGCACATATAAACTCCGGCTGCTAAAAAAGATTGATTTGGTGAAATATGCAAATAATATCCAGCACCTCCATCTTTTTTTCCGATTCCATTAATGGATGCGCCAAAGTTGGTCTTGTATGGCGATTTATCTTTTGAAAATCGGGTGTCGCGATAAATTCTGAATAAGGTTTTCTTAGGATCTAATTTTAAAATTGATTCGTCAAAACTGCCCATTTTTTCTAAAAGCTCCGTAACAAAATCCAAAACATTTTGATTGGCCTCAACATATTTTTCTTTGTTTTCGTTAAACCAATCCCGGTTGTTGTTTTTTTCTAAATTTTTTAGAAAATCAAAAGTGCTTTTGTGAATTTTTGAAGCCATTATTTTACTTTTTTAATAAATCAAATTTACCAAATAATGTTGATTGACATTCTTTAAAACAATGATTTTATTTCTTTAACAAAAATTTAATAAAACCCTTTAAAAATTATCAAAAATAAAAAACGTATCTTTGCCGCCAATTAAGACGATCTTTTAAATGAATTTATTTACGGAAACCAATCTAAGTCCTGAATTATTGAAGGCTATTGGCGAACTCGGCTACGAACAGCCGACCGAAATCCAGAAACAGACTATTCCTTTTATCCAAACGGATATTCGCGATCTTATCGCACTTGCGGCAACAGGAACAGGCAAAACAGCAGCATTTTCGCTTCCGATTCTGGATAATTTAGACGACAACAGTCGTAAAATCCAGTTTTTGGTGCTTTGTCCAACCCGCGAACTCTGTCTTCAGATCGCAAAAGACATCAAAAATTATACGAAATATCTACCCAACATCAAAACTACCGCAGTTTATGGTGGAAGTAGCATTATGGAACAAATACGTTCCCTAAAGGAAAAACCGCAAATTATTGTGGGAACTCCAGGACGCGTGATTGATTTAATCGGAAGAAAAGCACTCGATTTTTCTGAAATTCAGTGGTTGGTTTTGGATGAAGCAGATGAGATGCTTTCCATGGGTTTTAAAGATGACTTGGAAACCATCCTAAGCGAAACGCCGGAAACCAAGCAAACCCTTTTATTCTCTGCAACGATGAATAAAGAAGTTGAGCGAATTTCTAAAAATTATTTGACCAGCCCACACAAAATTTCTGTTGGTTCTATCAATGCGGTAAAGAAGAATATTGCACACGAATATTATGTTGTAGGATACAGACAGAAGAAAGAAGCGCTGAAACGTTTAATTGATGCGAATCCAAATTTGTATTCTATTATTTTCTGTAGAACAAGAATGGAAACTCAGGAAATTGCAGATTTTTTAATGCAAAATGGCTTTTCTGCAGATTCTCTTCATGGTGATCTTTCGCAAGCGCAAAGAGATACGGTAATGAAAAAATTCCGTTTAAGAAATTTACAAATTTTGGTGGCAACAGATGTTGCTGCAAGAGGTTTGGATGTGGATTCTTTAACGCACGTTATTCATTATTCTTTGCCTGATGATCCTGAGGTTTTCGTTCACCGAAGTGGAAGAACAGGTAGAGCCGGAAAAGACGGAATTTCGATGGCGTTGATAAAACCTGAAGAAACCAGAAAACTAAAGCAAATAAAATCGCAAACAAAAATTGAAATTTCTGAAAAGAAAATTCCTACAGGAGAAGAAATTATCAAGGCTCAAGTTGGAGGTGTTTTTGAAAATTTGTTCACAAAACATGAAGATTTCTTTGAATTTGATGATGCTTTAATTCCTGATTTGTCGAATTTTACCAAAGAAGAACTCGTACATCAACTTTTACAGTTCCAGTTGAGAGATTTGGCGATGTTTTATAAAGATAAAAAGGATCTTCAGCAAGGCAGAATGAATTCTGAAGACGAAGCGCCTTACAGCAGAAGAGAACGTCGTAGAGATGACAGAGAAAGAGGAGGTAGAGATAGAGACGGAAGAGATAGAGATAGAGGCGGAAAACCAAGAAGAAAAAATGAAAATATGGTAAGGTTTTTCTTCAATTTAGGTAAAAAGGACAATTTGAAAAAAGTAGATATGTTGGATATTATCAACAAGGCTACTCAAAAATCAAAAAGACGTCCTGATGTTGGCGATATTGAAATTTTGGAAAAATTCTCCTTCTTTGAAGTCGAAAAAGATTCAAAAAATGACATTCTCAAAAATTTCTCTTCCATGAAATTTAAAGGAAAGGAAATGAGAGCAGAAGTGGCTAATTAAGAAATAATTCAGTATAAAATAAAAAATCATCGGAAATTCCGGTGATTTTTTATTTTAATAATACGTAAATTTAATATTAATTTAATATTGTTAACATTGAACTGTATTATTTTTGCAGCAATAAAATAGAACAAAAAATTTAAAATTGAAAAAGCTAAGTACACTCGTTTTTACTTTGGTAGGATTATTTTCTTTTGGACAAAATAGTGAACATTTTTCTGCTTTTAATATGATATCTTTTACCTATAAGCACGACAAAAATTGGATGGCTTATTTGGAGCTTCAATCGCGGTCTATTGAAGAGTTTTCGCTTCCGGATTATTATGAAGTGAAAGGTGGAATTGGTTATGCTGTCAACAAAAATCATCAGCCATTTATTGGTTTTGGAAAATATGGAACTTACAAAAACAGCGATTTTTACCAAAATGAATACCGTTTGTGGCTGCAATACACTTATTCTTTTTCTGTTGGTAAATTAAAAATTGATCAAAGAATAAGAACCGAAAAAAGATTTTTCGATTTTCCGCAAACCGGGGAAAAAGATAATACCGAAAGATATCGTTACAGAGCTTCTTTTACACTTCCACTAAATTCAAAAAAAATTGAACCGAATACATTTTTCACCAATGCTTTTAACGAAATTTTTTTAGGGCCAGAAAATCCAACTTTTAAAAGAAACCGCTTTTTTGCAGGTTTTGGATATCAGCTCAATAATTCCATCGGAACCAATTTGGGCTATATGTGGCAGAAAGAATTCTCAGTTTCAGGACATAAAAATTTGCATTTTCTGTATTTCGGACTGAATTTTACTTTCGACCGGATGAAATATGTGGAAGAACATCAGCGAATTCCGGTAGCAGATTAATCCAATGTTAATAAAACTTAATACGTGCAGCAAAAGATAAAAATCTAATTTTCGGATATTTGCACACTTTAAAAAACTAAATATTTTTAAATTTTAATAAAAATGGGAATAGGTAATATTTTCGCAGCATTTCAACCAAAAGACAAGGTGTTTTTTGTTCTTTTCGAAAAAATCACAGCTTTACTTGTAGAAATGTCGGACGAATTTCACAAAGGAATTCAGGAATTTGATGTTAATGACGACACTTTTCACAAAAAAATCAGTGATTATGAACATCAAATGGACGATTTGACGCATCAGGTTTTTATAGAATTGGGTAAAAATTTTATTACGCCTTTTGACAGAGAAGATATCCACGCTTTAGCAGCAGGTTTGGATGATATTGCAGATTATATTTATGCTTCATCCAAAAATATTTTTATGTATAAAGCCCCGAATTTAAAAGAATATTCGGAGCTTTCTTTGTTAATTAACAAACAGTGTCATGAAATACAAAATGCCGTAAAAAATCTAAGAGGTTTTAAAAACATGGCAGAAGTAAAAGAATGCTGTATTAAAATTAACAGCATCGAAAATATTGCAGATGATATTTTAACCAACTCATTAGTAAATCTTTTTGAATCTAACGATGCCGTGAAAGTTTTAAAAGCGAAATCGGTTTTAGATTATTTGGAAGAAGTTACCGATAAAGCGGAAGATGTTGCCAATACCTTGGAAACCATCATGATCAAATACTCTTAATTCTTCACTTTTAATTAGTTTTAATGGAGTTTCCTATCTTACTTATCGTGATCATTGTTTTAGCTTTGATTTTCGATTATATTAATGGATTTCATGATGCCGCAAATTCAATTGCTACCATTGTTTCAACCAAAGTTTTAACGCCTTTTCAGGCGGTTCTTTGGGCTGCGGTTTGGAACTTTGCTGCATTTTTTCTCGCCGCTTATGTTATTGGAGAATTTAAAATCGGTAATACCATTGCTAAATCGGTAAATGAAGATTTTATCAATTTACAAGTAATTTTTGCAGGACTTATCGCTGCTATTGCTTGGAATTTATTAACGTGGTGGTTCGGAATTCCCTCTTCTTCATCGCACACTTTAATTGGAGGATTTTTGGGTGCAGCATTAATGCATGCATTTGCTTTAGATTACCAAGCTGTAACTGCTGCACATCCAGAATTTTCATTATTTGAAAAAATAGGAACGGCGCTCAAACAGCTTTTTACCCAAAACGTGGTAAAACTTGATAAAGTAATTCCTATTTTCCTGTTTATTTTTCTTGCGCCTTTTATTGGTTCTATCATTTCGATTATTATTACAATAATTATTGTACATATTTCTAAAAGAACCAGTCCTCATAAAGCGGATAATGCTTTTAAAAAACTTCAACTGGTTTCTTCCGCTTTGTTTAGCTTAGGACATGGTACCAATGATGCACAAAAGGTAATGGGAATTATCGGCGCTGCAGTTATTTTTTATCACGTTCAAATGCTTCAGGATCCAATTTATTTGGCTTTAGATTCCAAACATCAATTTTCACATTTTGTGGAAGATTATTGGTGGGTTCCATTTACTTCTTTCCTAATGATTGCTTTGGGAACCATGAGCGGAGGTTGGAAAATTGTAAAAACCATGGGAACAAGAATTACTAAAGTAACACCGCTTGAAGGAGTAAGTGCAGAAACTGCTGGAGCGATGACACTTTTCTTAACAGAACATTTCGGAATTCCAGTTTCTACGACACATACTATTACAGGTGCTATTATTGGGGTCGGTTTAACCAAAAGAGTTTCCGCTGTTCGTTGGGGAATTACGGTAAGTTTACTTTGGGCTTGGATTCTTACCATTCCTGTAAGTGCTATCGTAGCAGCAATAACATATTTAATAGTTAATCTTTTTTAAAAATTTTCTTTTAAAAATAGTCAACTGCAGTCTTTTTAGGCTGCAGTTTTTCTTTTATCCTAGCTTGGAAAATTGTATTTTTGCGGAAAACAGAGCATTTTTTTATGGAATTTTTGGATCAGTATCAGGAAATTGTTGCGGACGCAATTAATAAATACACTTTTAAAGACAAACCTTTAGAACTTTATGAACCAATGAATTACATTATTGGTCATGGTGGAAAAAGATTACGTCCAATAATGGTTCTTATGGGTAATGATCTTTTTGGCGGCGAAATGGAAAAAGCGATAAAACCATCTTTAGCTATCGAATTTTTTCACAATTTTACGCTGATTCATGATGATATTATGGATGAAGCGCCACTTCGGAGAAATGTTCCCACCATTCATACGGTTTATGGTTTAAATACCGGAATACTTTCCGGAGACGGTCTTTTATTGAAAGCGTACAAATTTTTTGAAGATTTGGAACCGGAACTTTTTAAAGCTTGTATTCGCGTTTTTACCCATACCGGACTTTTACTTTGTGAAGGTCAGCAA
>JAEZWE010000143.1 GCA_023420435.1 Bacteroidota bacterium | reverse complement strand
ACATGACTTTCCACCAACAAATACAACAAGGAATTCCCAGCGAACTTCCAAAACCAAAACAATACGAAACTGCCATTAATCATGCGCCAAAACGTAAAGAAGTTCTGAATGAAGAAGAAAAAAAGCTCGCTCTGAAAAATGCATTGCGTTATTTCGATCCAAAATTTCATGCAGAATTACTACCAGAATTTAGGGAAGAATTGGAAAAATATGGCAGAATTTACATGTACCGTTTTCGTCCGGATTACGAAATGAAAGCACGTTCCATTTCTGAATATCCCGGAAAATCATTACAGGCAAAAGCGATTATGCTGATGATTCAGAACAATCTGGATTATGCAGTGGCACAACATCCGCACGAGCTGATTACATACGGCGGAAATGGGGCTGTTTTCAGCAATTGGGCGCAATATCTTCTGACGATGAAATATCTCTCGGAAATGTCAGATGAACAAACTTTAGTGATGTATTCCGGTCATCCTATGGGATTGTTTCCAAGTCACAAAGATGCACCAAGAGTTGTGGTAACCAACGGAATGATGATCCCCAATTATTCCAAACCCGATGATTGGGAAAAATTTAATGCATTGGGTGTAACGCAATATGGACAAATGACGGCGGGATCATATATGTACATTGGTCCGCAAGGAATTGTTCATGGAACAACTATTACGGTTTTAAATGCCTTTCGAAAAATTAAAAAATCGCCAAAAGGTGGACTTTTTGTCACTTCCGGTTTAGGCGGAATGAGTGGCGCACAACCAAAAGCCGGAAATATTGCAGGTTGCATCACGGTTTGTGCCGAAGTAAATCCGAAAATTACCAAAATTCGTCACGACCAAAAATGGATTGATGAAGTTCACGAAAATTTGGATGAATTGGTTTCCAGAGTTCGGAAAGCACAAGAAAATCAAGAAACGGTTTCTTTGGCGTATCTCGGAAATGTGGTGGAAGTGTGGGAAAAATTTGACGAAGAAAATTTAAGAATAGATATCGGTTCCGATCAAACTTCGCTTCACAATCCTTGGGCAGGAGGTTATTATCCGGTAGGAATTTCATTCGAAGAATCCAATAAAATGATGGCCGAAAATCCTGATTTATTTAAAGAAAAAGTTCAGGAAAGTTTGAGAAGACACGCTTTAGCCATCAATAAACATACAGAAAAAGGAACTTATTTTTTCGATTACGGAAATGCATTTTTGCTTGAAGCGAGTAGAGCCGGAGCCGACGTCATGGCAGAAAATCCAACTTTAGGTCGGGAATTCAAATATCCAAGTTACGTTCAGGATATTATGGGGCCCATGTGTTTTGACTATGGTTTCGGGCCTTTTCGTTGGGTTTGTACCAGTGGAAAACCTGAAGATTTACAAAAAACTGACGAAATCGCCTCCCAAATTTTAGATGAAATTATGAAAAATTCGCCCGCTGAAATTCAGCAGCAAATGGCAGATAATATTCAGTGGATTAAAGGAGCACAGGAAAATAAATTGGTGGTCGGTTCTCAAGCCAGAATTCTGTACGCTGATGCAGAAGGTCGAATGAAAATTGCACAAGCCTTTAACAAAGCCATTAAAAACGGAGAAATCGGTTCAGTTGTTCTCGGTCGTGATCATCACGATGTTTCGGGAACTGATTCTCCTTACCGTGAAACATCCAACATTTACGACGGTTCTAGATTTACGGCAGATATGGCTATTCATAATGTGATTGGCGACAGTTTCCGCGGGGCGACATGGGTTTCGATTCATAACGGTGGTGGCGTAGGTTGGGGAGAAGTAATCAACGGTGGTTTCGGTATGTTGCTCGACGGAAGCGATGATGCCGACCGAAGATTAAAATCGATGCTCTTTTGGGATGTTAACAACGGAATTTCCCGAAGAAGCTGGGCCAGGAACGAAGGCGCATTGTTCGCCATTAAAAGAGCTATGGAACTGGAGCCTGATCTCAAAGTTACGCTTCCGAACTTGGTTGATGATGAGCTTTTTTCTTAAATATATTTTGAATACACAAACACCTGATTATTTGGGTGTTTTTTTTGTAATAATATCGTCAATAACTTATATAGTATATTTTTATTCTAAAAGTATTATATTTAGTATTATAATTTACTATTTTTACACCAACAAAAAAATATATTATTATGAAAAATTTATTTAAGCTCTCAGCACTTTTGTTTTTCTTCGGTCTACTGTTAACTTCCTGTGAAGAAACCAGAGACGATATGCAAACACCAAAAAGTATTTATGAACTTGCCTCAGCAGACTCGGATCTTTCTAACCTGAAAGCCGCAATTGATAAAGCTGGGCTAGCCGCTACTTTAAGCGAGTCTGGCAGTTTCACAGTATTTGCACCATCAAATGCAGCTTTTTCCCAATTTCTTGCTGACAATGGTTTTGCAAGTCTGAATGACGTTCCAAATGCAGCATTAAAAGAAATTCTTTTAAACCATGTACTCGCATCAAAAGTAATGGCAGCACAGGTAACCACAGGCTATGTTTCTACTTTAGCGAAAGGTAATGCCTCTTCTGCAAAGAATTTAAGTATGTACATTGACACAACATCTGGTGTTAAAATCAACGGAATTTCTACCGTTACCAAAACTGACATTAATGCTAGCAATGGAGTAATTCACAAAGTTGATAAAGTAATTGGTCTGCCAACAGTTGTTACTCACGCATTAGCAAACCCTAATTTTTCTTCTCTTGTCACCGCACTTACCAGAAGTGACATGCCTAATTTTGTGGCTATATTAAGTGGGACCACCAACTCACCATTTACTGTTTTTGCTCCTACAAATGCAGCGTTTACTTCGCTGCTGACAGAGTTAAACCTTCCTAATCTTGGTGCAGTTCCTACATCAACTTTAGAAAATGTCCTAAAATATCACGTTGTTGCCGGTGCAAATGTATTATCAACTGATATTACCAATAATATGAATGTTACTACATTCCAGGGTGGTACTTTCAACATTACCACCACGGGCGGTGTAAAAATTACCGATTCCAATAACAGAGTCTCGAATGTAATCGCTACAGATGTGCAGTGCAGCAACGGTGTTATTCATGCCATAGACAAAGTTCTTTTACCATAGTAGTTTGTATATTTTAAATGTTAATGTTTGATAAGCGTCCCTTTCAAAGGGACGTTTATTTGTAAATTGCAAAAATTTTTAAAACCATGAAATTTAAACTTATCCTTCTTTTTTTCATCAGTTCTTTATCGCTTTACAGCCAGGTTGGGAGTATCAATATTAATGTTTTTGATGATTTCAGTAAAAAACCGCTCACTGCAACCGTAAAAATTTTGGGCGGAAATGAGGAGCAGTTTTCCGGAACAGGAAATATTTTAATTTCAGACATCAGTTCGGGGACTTATACATTTGAAATTGTTTCCGAGGGTTACAGCCCCAGCTATCTTAATGAAATTAATGTAGTTCCTAACCAGAATCTTACTTTTTCGGTGGGATTAACGAAATTTGCAACTGACATTCAGGAGGTTATCATTACACGGAAAGCATACAAAACCACGGCGGAAAGTCCGGTTTCATTACGAAACATAACTTCAGAAGAAGTTCAGAAAAACGCAGGTTCCAACAGAGATGTTTCTAAAGCGATTCTAAGTTTTCCGGGTGTTGGAAGTACCGCAACTTTTAGAAATGACCTTTTTATCAGAGGTGGAAGTTCGGCAGAAAATAAATTTTATATTGACGGAATTGAAGTTCCCGTTATCAATCACTTTCAAACTCAGGGCGCTTCCGGTGGTCCTCGCGGAATTATTACGGTGGATTTTATCAAAGATGTCGATTTTTACAGCGGCGCATTTCCGGCGAAAAGAAATGGTGTTTTATCTTCACTTTTTGAATTCAATTTAAAACAGGCGAGGAAAGACAAACTTGGTTACAAAGCGGTTTTAGGTTTGGACGATATGCAGTTGATGGTGGATGGTCCACTTTCCAAAGATCAAAGCTGGAGCGGACTTTTTTCCGTGAGAAAATCCAATTTGCAGTTGCTTTTTAAAGGAATTGGTTTGCCATTTTTGCCGAGTTATTACGATACGACTTTCAAAATTTCAAAAAAATATAAAAGTGGTGACGAACTGTATTTTATTGGTTTGGGTGCGATTGATAAATTTGAATTTAACGACAATGCGAAAAAAACGCTGTCTAATTTAACGTTGATTGACCGACTTCCGAACTCGCCGCAATGGAATTACACTGTTGGGGCAGGTTACCGACATTTGGTGGAAAACGGGAATTGGCTTTTTACCTGGAGCAGAAATATGCTCGACAACCAGGCCGTAAAATATTACAGAAATATTGAAACGCCACAAAATTTGCTTTACGATTACCAATCTCGTGAAGCCGAAAATAAAGTGAGAATCGACCGAAATTTCAAGGTTAATGATTATCAGTTCAGCGCAGGAACCAACGTGAATTTCGCGAAATATTCTAACAATTCTACCATCAAACAAGTCAATCAAAACACCATAGATTTTGACCAAATTTCTTCGGAATTGAACCTTGTTCAGTACGGTTTATATCTTCAAACCGCCAAGAAATTTTTGGAAGATAAAATGCAACTTTCTGTTGGAGCCAGAATTGATGGAAGCAATTATTCTGACTTGACGAACAATCCTTTCAACCAATTCTCACCGAGATTTTCTCTGAATTACAAATTTGCCGAAAATTGGGCAGCGAATTTAAATACCGGAATTTATTATCAACTTCCGGCTTATACGAGTTTAGGTTTTCAGTTGAACAATAATTTAGTGAATAAAAATTCATTAAAATACATTCAAAACACGCATTTTGTCGGTGGTTTAGAATTTAATGGTAAAGACAATCTGCGTTTCACTTTGGAAGGTTATTACAAAAAATACAAAAATTATCCGTTCTCGTTGCGCAACCAAATTTCATTGGCAAATATCGGAGCAGATTTCGGTGTGGTTGGTAACGAACCTTTGGATTCCAGAGGTTTTGGAGAAACGTATGGTGTGGAATTTCTGGCTCAAAAACGAACTTTGAACAATTTCTACGGAATTGTTGCCTACACTTTCGGGTTTTCAAAATTCTCCGATTCAGCCGGAAATTTATTGCCGTCAAGTTGGGATTCCAGACACATTTTAACGATGACCACTGGAAAATATTTCAAAAGAAATTGGAATTTGGGTGCAAGATTTCGACTGCAATCCGGACTTCCGGAAACACCGTATGATTTGCAAAGAAGCGCTTTGGTAAATATTTGGAATGTTGCCAACGGTCCGGTTCAAGATTTTACACAACTGAATTCTTTGCGTGGAAATGTCGCCCATCAATTGGACATCAGAGCCGAGAAAAAATGGATTTTCAAAAAATGGCAATTCACTTTTTATATTGATGTCATCAATGCTTACGGTTCCGAAAATCCGAGCAATTTGCCGATTGTTAATTTGCAGCGTGATGCCAGTGAAAACGGAATTATCGCCAATCCAAATGCACCGCAAAACCAGCAATATTATTTGTTAGACCTAGGAAAACAAGACCCCAATCCGCCGCTTCCGTATTTCGGATTTATTTTTGAGTTTTAGAATTTTTTTAAACCTTTATTTCAAAGTATATTTTGAGTGAAAAAAGAAGATTAAAGTAAAGAAAATCAATGATTTTCTTTACTTAATTTTTCTGAATTTCTTTCATCACCCAATCCAGCTGTATATCATTTTTTTGTAAATTCTGGTTTAATGTTGGTAGAATTTCAAAATCTGGGATAACACCTTTTTTGGTTTTTGTAAAATTGATGTTGGGTTGTATCAACATCAAACCAATCGGTAAAACCAATTTAGAATTTGGTAATTTGATCGTAGAATATCTTCCGGCTACGGTTCCGTCATTTGCACCGCCAGTTTCTTCGCCTACGATAATAGCCCTTTCAGCATCTTTTAATTTTGAAGGTAGGATAGAGGCTGCAGAAAAACTGGAACCATTCACCAAAACGTATATTTTTCCTTTAAAATGATTTTCTTTGGGTTTTTTAAGGGCAAATACGGAGTTGTTTTTTAAGTACGTTTTTCCTTTTTCCTTTTTAATAGAAAGGGCAGTTCCTATTAGATAAAAAGGGTAAGCAGCTACAGCAATAGGTTTAGTAATGGTTGGAAAATGTGAAAAATAATCTGCTTTGAAAATAGCTTTTGGTGAAGTAATTTCAATATCATTAATAAACTTAAAATTTTCATCTACCAGATAAGAATATAGATTGTTAATTTCTGCTAAGCTTCCGCCCAAATTATCTCGGATATCTAAAATCAAATATTTAGCGGGAGATTTTTTCAAAATTTCAAAACTTTTACGATAAAACTTTTTTGAATAAGTGCCGGAAAAAGTTTTAATTTTCATGTAGGCAATGCTGCTGTCTTTCAGCGGAAACTGTAAATTGCGATTATAACTTTTGGTGATGATGTTGTAATCTTTGGTTTTTCCAGATTCGGATTTCGTTAATTTTTTGTTTTCCAATTCTTCCTTCTTCTTTTCGTCTTTCGTTATTTTTTCGCGATGGATATAAAAATCTTTCACTTCTTCCTTCCATTTGGTTTGAATTTTTACACTGTCCAAAATTCCGTTTTCTACGGTAAAATAATTAGCCCATTTTCTTGCCATGGAATATTTTTGAAAAGTAGTGTTGAAACCATCACTGTTAACATAAGGCTTATACTTTTCTAGATATTGAGAAACAGGGATATCCTGTATTTTTAAAATTTCAGTTCCAGTGGCAATATTTTCAAATTTATCGACATTGTCTTTTACAAAAATTCTGTTTTCATGAACGATATAATTCATTCGGCTAAAGAGTCCTTTTTGAAATTCCAAATTCTTAATTTCCTTTTTAGTAAGTTTTTTAGAGGGAATTCTTAGGGCTAAATGACCTTCTTTAATATCTGCAATTACGGGCGCCAATTTTTCAAAAAACTGAGAAGGATTGATGGGTTTTTGGATGGATGCTTTTAAAGAATCAAATTTTTTATCCAACGCTTCTTGTGTAATATACCAATATAAATTTGGATGCAATTCTTTTAATTTTTGATAAGTGAAATCGATATCAGTTTTCAGTTTTTCCGGAGATATTGGTGTCTCTAAATGGGTATTATATTGCTTTACAGAAATGCAAGAATGAAATGATAGAATAATTATTAAAAATAGAATGTAAATAGGTTTCAAAATGACAGTTTTTTTCAAATGTATAAAAAATGTAAAAAACGTCCATTTCTGTTAGTAAAATAGATCACCTCTTTTAAATATTTTAATTCAATTGTTTTTGTCAATTCTGTTATTCTGAATATTAAATTCAAATTAAGAAACAGCATTTATAAAATTCCTAACTTTAATCAGTTGAAAATAAAATTCTAAAATAAATAATATGATGAATTCAGAAGAAAAAAAATGCCCTTTTCCCCACGATCAATTACCTAAAGAAAATAACCCAAACCAAGGGGAAACTATTGCTGGTGAAAATAAAGAAGCCAGAGCAGAAACCACAGGAAGAAATTTTGCAGGAACTTCCGGAAAATGTCCTATTATGCATGGTGCAAATACAGAGGAAGGAAGTTCTGTGGTAGGTTGGTGGCCAAAATCTCTTAATTTGGATATTTTAAGTCAACATGACACGAAAACAAATCCTCTTGATGAAGATTTTAATTACCGAAAAGAATTTGAAAAATTAGATTTTCAGGCTCTAAAAGAAGATTTACGGAAATTAATGACCGATTCTCAGGATTGGTGGCCTGCAGATTGGGGAAATTATGCCGGAATGTTTGTAAGAACAGCCTGGCATTTAGCAGGAACTTACCGTAAAGCAGATGGAAGAGGTGGTTCCAATACCGGAAACCAACGTTTTGCGCCTTTAAATTCTTGGCCTGATAATGTGAATACGGATAAAGGAAGACGTTTGCTTTGGCCCATTAAGAAAAAATATGGAAATAAAATTTCGTGGGGAGATTTAATTGTTCTTGCAGGAAATGTGGCCTATGAAGTTGCTGGCTTGAAAACTTTTGGCTTTGGCGGTGGAAGAAAGGAAATTTGGCATCCCGAAAAAGATATTTATTGGGGTTCCGAAAAAGAATGGCTTGCTCCTACAGGAAGTGAAGGTAGCCGTTATGCAGACGGAAGAGATTTAGAAAATCCTTTAGCCGCTGTAATGATGGGATTAATTTATGTAAATCCGGAAGGCGTAGATGGAAATCCAAATCCACAAAAAACCGCAGATGATATGCGTGTTACTTTTGAAAGAATGGCTATGAATGATGAAGAAACAGTGGCATTAACGGTGGGTGGACATACCGTAGGAAAAGCTCATGGAAACGGAGATCCGAAAATTTTAGGTGGAGATTGTGAAGAAGCGGAACCCGAATTTCAAGGAATGGGATGGCATAATCCACAAGGAACAGGAAATCGAGGAAATACCATGGTTAGCGGAATAGAAGGAGCATGGACTACCAATCCAACAAAATGGGACAACGGATTTTTAGATTTATTACTGAATTACGATTGGGAACTGGTAAAAAGTCCGGCTGGAGCTTGGCAATATGAACCCATCAATTTACCTGAAGAAAAAAAACCTGTAGATGCTCATAATTCTTCAGTCCGTAGAAATCCAATGATGACAGATGCCGATATGGCTCTAAAAATTGATCCAAAATATCGTGCAATTTGTGAAAAATTTTATAATGATTTTGATTATTTTTCAGACACTTTTGCAAGAGCTTGGTTCAAATTAACACATCGGGATTTAGGTCCGAAATCCAGATATCTTGGTCCGGAAATTCCGTCGGAAGATCTTATTTGGCAAGATCCCATTCCAAAAGGAAATAATCATTTAAATGAAGCAGCTATTCAAGATTTAAAAAAACAAATTTTAAAATCCGGACTTTCAAAATCAGAATTAATTTCCACTGCTTGGGATTCTGCTAGAACATTTCGTGGCTCCGATTTCAGAGGTGGCGCCAATGGTGCAAGAATTCAATTAGAGCCTATGAAAAATTGGAAAGGTAATGAACCGCAAAGATTAAAGAAAGTTTTGGATAAATTGAAAGAAATTCAACAAAATTTTGAAAATACGATTTCTTTAGCCGATTTAATTGTTTTGGGTGGAACAGCAGCAGTAGAAATGGCAGCCAGAGAAGCTGGAGTTGATATCAGTGTTCCGTTTTATCCGGGAAGAGGAGATGCTTCACAAGAACAAACCGATGTGGAATCTTTTGCAGATTTGGAGCCTGTTCATGACGGTTTTAGAAACTGGGTGAAAAAAGAATATGTGGTAAAACCTGAAGAGTTACTTTTAGACAGAGCACAATTAATGGGAGTTACTGCTCCGGAAATGGTGGTTCTAATTGGCGGAATGCGCGTTTTGGGAACCAATTATGGAGGAACAAAACACGGGGTTTTCACAGAAAATGAAGACGTTCTTACAAACGATTTTTTTGCAAATCTTACTGATATGATGTATAAATGGGAACCTAATGGAGACGGAACTTATAATATTGTTAACAGAGCTACTGGAGAAAAAAAATGGACGGCTTCCAGAGTGGATTTGGTGTTAGGTTCCAATTCAATTCTTCGTTCTTATGCAGAAGTTTATGCACAGGATGATAACAAAGAAAAATTTGTAAAAGATTTTGTGAAAGCTTGGACAAAAGTGATGAACGCAGATCGGTATGATTTAAACTAAAATAACAAAAAAAATCCGCTGAGTAAAGCGGATTTTTTTTATAAAAAAGTCATTTATTTAAAAATCACCATCCATATAATAACCTTTGTTATTTTCGTCACCATCTACTAAATCTTCAATATTGGCATTTAGGTCTTTTTCTTCCTGAAACATTTCTTCATAATCTTTTGTATATAAAGATTGCGGTACAACATGCACATCGAAAAGTAATTCCATTTTATTGGTCGTGGCAAAATTTCCGTACAAAGTAATATAATGTTGTACTTCTCCAATGTTTTTTGCAGAATTATAAGTGAGCATTAATCTTCCTTCTTTACCTGCAGGAATAGTTCCTATGGAAGATTTTTCCATGGAAATACAACCGCATGAAGATATAACATCTTCCAAAATAAAAGGGTGTTTTCCGGTATTTTTAAGGGCAAAAACAATGTCTAACTTCTGTCCCATCAAAATAGGGTAATAATGCCGGTTATTATCTTCTACCTGAAGTGTTGTTTTTTCGCTTTTAATATCTTTACAAGAAGAAATAATAAAGAGCATAGAAACAGCAAAAAAAAGAGAAAATATATTTTTCATAATATTTAATTTAAAACTTGTACTTCATCCAAAGCAATAACACTTTTCGTATTGTCTTTCTTTTCAAAAGAAATTTCGATACTTTCATATTGTTGAAAAGGAACATCAATGGTAACGGTAGATACATTTTCACTGGAATTGCTCACAGAAACCGATTTTATTAATTTTCCATTTCCATTAATGGTAATTTTGTGAGGTGGAATGATGTTATGATTTGGAAGATTTAAAAACCTAAAACGAATTTTACTGCCCTTTTTTGCTTGAGCTGTTGAAAAGGAAATTTTAAAATTTTTGCTGCTGTTAAGATACCAACCTAAATGATAATCGGTTGCAAAACCGGGGACTCCGTCATTCAATAAATTGGTTTTCTCAAAACCTTCATCTTTTTCAGAAACCACTGCAATTGCATCTTCTATTAACAAATTCTGAAAATTAGGAGCCGCTTTTATTTTATTCCATTCTTCTATAAATGCAGCGATACTTCCGTCTGTTTCTTTATACGAATCCATATCACTGTAATTTACATAATTTTTAAGAGAAGAAATCCAGTTGTCAACCTCGGATTTTACTTTTAAAGATTTGTCGATTTTATCAGCATAACCAAATTTATTAAAACCATTGATATAAGCTAAACGCAAACGAGAATAAGAAAGGGCAGTATATAATTTTTCCAATTTTTGTCTTTCTCCGTTTTGCGTTTTTGGAATGATATTTTTCAGTTGTGTGTAAAATTCTACAAATTGTGAAGCATCGATGTAAGTTTTTGTACTTTCTCTCATGCTTCCATACATGTTATACGGTTTGTTTTTGGCTGTAAAACTGTTTTCTAAATTAATGAAATAATTTCCCAGCAGATTTCCACTTACAGGATAATTTTTTTTATAAAATTTTTTGATCAGCATTTCTACATCTGCCGTAGTATCTTTCATCAAAGCAGACGCAACAAAAGTTTTTAGGTCATCAAAAGACATATAATCATAACCGCTACCATTAAGAAAAATTCCTTTAATATGATGATCTTTGAAGAAAACCAACTGTTTTTGTAAACCATTAAACAATGGAATAGGAGTGAGATAATCGTCAAAATTGGCGCCGTAATCCCAAAGATACATGTTCATACTTGTCAATCTCCATTTTTTGATATCTTCCAGAAATTTCTTAGTTTCTTTTTGATCTTCGTTTAAGGCAATTCCTTTTTTTAGATTGATGGTGCTGAAAAATATTCCTGAATTTTCTGCAAACTGATATTCCGGAGCATTTTGGGTCGTACGATAAGCGGTGGTATAAAATTGATGTTTGGGAAAAGTTTCCGCTAATTTTCTTATGAAATCTGCTACTGCAGGAGTTGCGGATTTATCGGTATTTCCTACTTCAGCACAAAGATGGCAACTGCAAATAAGGTTGTTGTCATTAGGCATAATCATAAATTTATGACCTTCCTTTTCACCTTTTCCGTAGTTGTCGATTATATAATCCCGAGTTCCTTCATACAGTTCCTGCGAGGAAAAACAAAGCTGTTTAGGATTTCTCTGCCCATTGATCATGGCAAACATATCAGGTGTGGCAAAATCTTGAACCACCTTGAAAAGTTGATGTCCCCATAAACCCCAGTCAGTTTCCACATTATTATTTCCAAAAACAGAGCTTTGATCAATTTCCAGATTTTGTGCGAAATGAGGTTCACGATATTCAAAATCGAAATCTTTGCATCCGTCTTCAAATTTCACGATAGATGGAGGAAGATCGGGGGTTGAAAATCGGTTGTCTTCTGCAGAAATACTTTCGATCAGTTCATAAATCAGCCAAAGTGCTGTTTTTTCGCTTCTTGAGCGAATATGTAATCGTTTGGAGTTATGTTCAATACAATATTCATTTTTCAAATCAAAAGCGACTTCAAAATGAATGTTTTTAAAACCTTCCGGTCCGGGTTTTGGGGCTCCTTTTATTAAAATAATGGATTTAGGATCTTTCGATCTTTTCTGTAAATGCCGGTAAAGATATTCCGCCCATTTTTCACTGGGACCGTCTTCTTCAGCCGTAATTACATACCCTTTGGATTTCAGTTCAGGAGTTTTTCCCAAAGAACAACTTACCAGCACTAAAACGAGTAGTACAAATGTTATTTTTAAATTTTTAAAAGGAAACATTTAAGTTCATGTAAATATTATAAAGACTTCTGAAAGTATCTTCATCCGATTTGTAATGATTCCAAGTTCCCAAAATTCCTGTGGATACAGAGCTTGTTAATAAGTGGCTAAAACCTGCACCAACCATAGAGTTGGTTACTGAAAAGCCATTATGAAGCTGATAATTGATTAAATCAACATCGGGTGAGGAACCAACACTTCCCATAGCAACGAGATAATTTTTCGGTGAAGTTAAGTAATATCTAATATTGGTAGAAACATTATACAGCCATTGTCCGTCTAACATATAATTATTTACTCGTAAATTTAATCTCCATGGATCAATGAGTTTTGTAGCTCCAACAACAACGTTCATCAAATTTCCACTTTCATAAAGTTTTCGGTAGCCAACACCAAGTTCTGCTTCAACACCTTTTAAAATGGCTAAATCTCTAAAAACAGAGGCATTGGCAGCAAGCGTTGGAAAAAATTGATTGGCCCAAGCTAAATCAATTTTTGTTCTGGTTTTTTCGTCCCAGTTTCTTTGCCATTCTCCTTGAATTTGAAATCCTTTTCCGGGTTCTCTTCCGGTATAATTTATTCTTCCAATATAAGTGTCTTTGATGCCGTAACGGCTATATTCTAAAGTAGAAATTGTAGTAAGTACATCAATATCTGCAAAACGACTTCTCAAGTGGTATAACCCAATTTCATTTCTAAAACTTTTGTATCTCAAATAATTCATATGTTCTCTAAACTCTTTTAGTTCCAAAAGGGAAGGCTGAAAGTTTTTCTGATATACATAGGCTGAATCAAATTGTTTTAATTTTTCAAATGCCAAACCTTTAGTATATTTTAGGTCTTTATTATCGGGCATATACTTTAAAGCATTATTTAAAACATCTAAAGCTTCCTGGCTTTGAGAATTTTTAATCAATTGATTTCCATATTTTTCAGAAACAACAGCAAAAGATTTTATCGCATCTTGATGATAAGGATTCTCAGTAAGTTCTGTTTGTAATTCGGAGTAAATACTTGCATATTTTTCAGGATCTAAACCATCCACTTCCATCAGTTTTAATTTAAAGAAAATTTCATCCGGATAAGCATCTGCACCTCTTTGAGCGTAGGTTTTCATTTCATCCATTTTCTTTCTTTGGTTGGAAAGATTTACCGCATATCGAAGCGCTGTTTGATTGTTTGGATCGTTTTCTAACCATCTTTCTACATAAGTCATGGCTTCATCATAACGATACTGGTCATTTAAATCTTTTACGATTTGGGTTAACATATCACCGTAACTTCCCAAATATTTTAATTTTTCTTCTTCGCTTACTTGTGGAAATGCTTGTTCATAAGATGCCAAAGCCATATCATATCTTTTCAGATTATAATACAAATCAGCTTTCTTTAAATATAATAAAGGATTGTTGGGTTCTGTTTGTTGAATATCGTTAAGAACATTCAAGGCATTATTATAATCTTTTAATTCTAAATAAGCCGTAAATAATGAATTTTGAGCAGCTTTATAAGACTCATTGTCACCATATCTTTTTATAAGCTCCAACACAGGAATTACTTCGTTATACATGTGTTGAGCCATTAGATCCTTGGCTTCTACATTTAAAATTTTTACATAAGCAGCTTTTAAATCTGTATCTCCAGGATATTGTGCAAAAAGTTGCTTTGTAAGACCTTCTGCACGACTTGTATTTCCCATTCTGGTGTAAACCATCAATTCTTTCATTGATAGATTTTTAGAACCACCTCTGGCTCTTCTATAACGGTTGAGGATAGCAATAGCTTCTTCATATTGCTGATTTCCTACAGCGTCGTTAAAAACATAATTAAAAGCTTCATCATTTCCAGGACTGCTTTCAAAAATTTTTCCGTAAAGTGTAGCCGGATCTTTATCTTTTGCGGTACGTGCTGCTTCCAATAAATAATAATTGTATTGTTGTTGCAAAGCTCCTCTGTTTCCATATTTCATTTGTTCATTAAGGAAAGGAAGAAGTTCATCATACCTTTTTTGATCGGCTAAAATTCCGGATTTTTTGTTAATTAAACTTATGTTACCAGGAAACTGCATTAATCCTCTTTCAGCAAAAGCTAAGGCAGAATAATAATCACCTGTCTTTAAATGGTCATTAACCAAACTGATATAATGAGAAGGATTTTCTGGTTGTTTTTTCAAAAGATCTGAAGTTAAAGAAATAGCTTCATCAATTTTTCCTTCTTTTCTTAATGCATTAGCCTGCATTTCGGTGTTGTACAAATAATCTTCCTGAACTTTGGAATCTTTAGGATAAATATGGCTCAGTCTTTTACGCAATCTGTTGGCTTCAACAGTATTTCCTTGTAATTCGTACAATTCAATTTTTCTGTTCCAAAGTCCTTTCCAATAAGGATTAACTTCAAGTAGTTCATTTACATAACAAATAGCACTGGAATATCTTTTAGATTCTTGTTCTACGTTTACCAAAATTTGTTTAGCATCAACGTTTTTAGCATTCCATTCCAAAGATTTTTTCAATTCATACCTAGCTTTATCATATTGTTTTTGCTGATGATAATATCTTCCGGAAAGCATTTTTAAATCGGATTCTTTTGGATATTTTTTCATTCCTTCATCTACCAATTTTTTACCTGCTTCCCAATTCCCTGCCTTGTACAAGTTTTTTACTTGGTTGGCAAGTTCAACACTTCCATCAGGATCTTCTATCTTTTGTGCAGATACAGAAATTTGAAAAGCGGTAAAAATTAAAAAGGTTAATACCAATAGTGGCTTACTGATGAAAAGAAAGCTACCTTTGAGTCTGGAGTTCATATGAAGAATCATTATATAAAAAATAGAGTTACGCTGTTTTTGTTGTTGGTGTTTGTTTGGAGAATCCTTGCCTTGTCATCGCACCCCAACTGAAATTTCTTCTCGTTAAGAACTGCCAATAACCTTTCAAACTGAAGAATACAATTAATGGATGGTATATAATTGCTTCCAGAGACGAAAATAAAACTAATTTTAGATATTCCGAATAATTTTGATATAGTTTTTTAACCCTTAAATCGTATGAAATAGTCATTAATGACATTGTAATTCCTATTAAATATACATAAAGCAACATTAACCAAAAAGTACGAAAATTAATTTGATTTGTAAATAATAGAAATATTAATGATAAAAACCCGATAACTTCAATTACAGGAGCTAAAAATTCAAAAAATAAAGCGTATGGAAGCACAATCCAACCCATTCTCCCATATTTTCTGTTGAATAAATATTTTCTGTGTACCACAAAAATCTGTAGAAGTCCTCTTCCCCAACGAGTTCGCTGTCTGTTTAACACACTCAAAGTTGGTGGACCTTCCGTCCAACAAAGGGTATCTGGAATTTGAACAATTTTATACTTTCTGTTATTTTCACGCATCAAAGCCACCATACGCAAAGTCATGTCCATATCTTCTGCGTGAGAAAGCGGATCATAACCACCAGCTTCGATAACGATATTTTTATCAAAAAGTCCAAAACCTCCTGATACATTCGGAATAAGATTGAACATGGACCAACCCATTTTAGCAAGCAAATAAGACCGTAAATATTCAGTTTCCTGGAAAGTTGGAATCATGGCTTTGGGAGGACTTACCCTTTTCATAACACCGTGTTCCACTTCACAACCATTAGACATTCTCATAGTAGCACCTACAGCAATTACCTCGACCTTAGAATCTAATACGGGTAGAATAATTTTTGTTAATGTATCCTGATCCAAAATACAGTCTACATCGGTATTAATGAAATAATCGTAATTAGCTACGTTTACTCCTGCATTCATGGCATCTGCTTTTGTTCCTCCGTTGATCTTATCAACCACCAGGAGTCTTTGAAATTTTGGATTAACAGATTTAAATACGCGCTGTACAGGACGGCAACGTACTTTTTCAATATAAGGAAAAGCGGTTTCTTCCAAATCGAAATTTTCAATTAAAAGATCTAAAGTTTTATCCTTGCTACCATCATTTACAATAATTACCTCAAAATTGGGGTAATTCATACTCAATAAAGAGTTTACATTATCAATTATAATAACTTCTTCGTTGTATGCAGGAGCTACAATAGAAATTGGGGGTGCAATTTCCGGTAAATCTAATAATAAGTCTGCTTCAATTTTGGTGTATCTTACTTTTTTTCTTTCAATCATAAAGTAAGAAGATATCATCAGAAAAAGATAAAAGGCAGTAATCGCAAGACTATAGAAATAAATAGTATATTGATAAAAATAGAGAATACTATCCATACATTATTTTGATAGGAGAAATATACTTATATATTTTGAATATATGCAAGTGCCTCTTTCTCAAAATCAGAAGTGGTAGATTTTTTCACAAAAGCATTTGTTTTACGCTTGTCTATTTCGTACATGTTTTTAATTATTTTAATCATTGTTTCGCCATTTTGCGTTTCAGGATAAATTTTCTTAAGAAATTCAAAAGAATTCTTCGATTTTATATTTCCCATCATATCAATAATGGATTCCTGAACTACTGTATTATTATAAGGATATTCTTCAGCAAGCTCATCCACAGCTTCTTCATAATTAAGAACACCAAGAGTATTGGAAATTTCAGATTTTACTAGATCACTATTGGACTTTTTAAACATCTCAATTAAAAACGGAGCTGTTTCTCTTTGGTTAAAGTATCCAATCTCACGAATAATGAAAGTTTGGAAATCTTGGTTATCTGAGTTTTTTAACCATTTTGTAAGAAGAGGTAATGGACGAATAGCGTCTCTTTCTTTCAAAGAATCATGTAATCTTACTGCGTCTAAAGCATTAAAATCTTTATCGAAATTATTTTCTAAAAATTTGAAAGCGTCATTGGAAGCATATTTTAAGTATTCGCTTTTAATATGTTTTCTTAAAGTAGCATCGTTGGAGTTTATTTTTTTGGTAAAGAAACTTCCCGAAATTCCCTCTTTTATTTGATCAAGGGTTCGCAGTGCATTTTTATTTTCGCTAACGTCATCTTGTTGTATTTTTTTCTCCCAGAAATCGGTAACAGGGAAAATTTCTAAAACGTGTTTGTAGTTGTTTTCGTTAAGAGCAGGGTTGTCTTTAATATCAACAATAAGGTAAGTAAGATACTTTTTTTCCCAATTTTTAAAAGCATTATCATTAGGATTCAGAATATCTTTAACCTCATAAAAACTCATGTCCTTATCCGTCAATAAAACGGATATTAACTTACTTTTATAGGTTTCAGAAATTTTTTCTTCCCTTTTTAGGTTCTTATTTCTTGTTCTTTCTGTGATAAGTATCTTCAACATCGCTATAACATACAGAGTCACAAGCAACATTACCAGAATTACTGTGGTTCTGATTATAAAGGGATAACCGATAAAGATTGAATCAAGATAGTATAAATAGAATTTTATAGTATCCATAATTTGTGCTTTGGTACAAAGGTATAACTATTTTGTAATTAAGCAACAAATAGAATCATCTTTTTATGAACAGTATAGCAA